>MVJJ01000006.1 GCA_003266145.1 Methanosphaera sp. SHI613 | reverse complement strand
GTGAAACTTACACTGTCAACTACAACATTAGGTTCTTGTACAGGTTCTTCATATGTCACCACAAGTATTGAAGATAAAACATATACTGATGTATCTTGGATACATTGAACAGATATAACATTGTTTTCTAGGATATCTTCAGTTACATTAACGTTATATATGGAAACCTGACTATTTCCATTATAAGCAGAACCCATATTACCATAATTTACACCGTTGACAAGTAATACATTATTGTCACTAGGACCTGCATTGTTAGCTGTAGCAATTACATAAGCACTGGATACACCCTCAGTATCAATACCATTATGATTAGCATATGTTATGGCTGTATCACTAGTTGCTCCATAACTACTACTGGTATTAGCAGTAAGAGCATCCATATCTTCAGCTATACTGATTACGGTACGGTTAGTATTGTTTGCATATATGGCTAATATATAACCTCCATAAATGTATGCAATTCCACTATCACGAATCGGTGTAACAGTAAAATTATTCACACCTTCATAAACTATTTCATCAGTAAGATTATATACGGTTAAGCCATATGGATAATCGTATGATCCAAATCCTTTTTGATCAGTGTAACTGGAAATAGCTTCAATGGTTTTACCATTAACTGATAGCTCAACATTAGCATTTAAACCATTCCAAGTACCCCAAGGTTGATAGTATAAAATATCAACAACTTTATTCTTATCCTCTAAACCTTTACTGTTAGCATCAAAAGTAAATGTAGCAGGCTGATTAGATTTATAACCATACATATGACCAAATACATTTAAAGTATTATATCCATCATATATAGGACGAACAGTCATATTAGTACCCTGACTAAATGATTTACCCATATATCCACTGGCTATGATGTTTACATTACCAGTGTAAGCTGTAACTGCAGTACCATTTGAATATGTTATGACAACACTGACATCTTTAAGACCAGCATTAGTGAAGTATTCTTCGAAAACAACAGTTTGAGGAATGTTACCAATATTGGTTACTGTTTTTGTCTGGCTTTCATCACCAATAGTTAAAGTTACATCAGCTTCTTCACATACAACACCATTATTTCTTACAACAACAGTTACATTTGTATCATTATAAATAAGAACAGCATCTTGAGTTTTAGTGAAAGTTACACTGTCAACTTCTACATTTGTAGGTAAGGTTGATGTTAATGCGAGTGTTGCAGCCATTGTTTTAAATGATCCAGATGCAGTATTTTTTAACACCATATTTGATGAAGATGAATATTTATCTGTTACATTCCATGATTCTATTCCAAAGTATCCTGATGGATTTTTTGTATATGTTAAAGTGTTACCATTGAATGTTGTTGTTGGATTACTACTTGATGCTATTGATTGTGTTAAGTTAATATCATCAGCTTGATAATTATTTGTTGCAAATGTTGTTGAAACATCACTGTTAGACCATACTGTTCCAAGATTAATCCAATATTTCACTTCTTTACCACTATTATCCTGATTATATGCAACAATCAAACCAATACATTTAATAGCACCATAAGATGAATTAAGTTCAACATTTACAGTGTTTGAATTAATATAATCTGTCACATCATAGAACAATACATAATCAGTGTAAACTTTAGTAATATTGTCATTGATTTTGTAAACCGTACTATCAGGAGTAGTTGCTACTCCAATATAATGATTGTTTTCAATAGTTGATTCATAATCACCATCATTGTTTCCATCAATAGTTAAATTAAAGGAATATGTAGGATGTTCATCTCTTGAGTCGTATAGTACTGCATATAATCTTGCAGTTGTAACATTAGAGTAATCATCAGCAAAATTAAATGTCACATCAGACTGGAATTTCCTACCTAATGAACTGTCAAATGACGGATTCTGTATAGCATTATGATATAATCCACCAGTCACTGTACCGGTTGCCTTAGTTGTGAGTAATTCAGAGGATACTGTAGTGTAATAAATTTCTACTTTAACATTACCAGAATATGCTTCAACAGTTGTACCGTTCAAGTAATCCACAACTACTTTTACAGTTTTTGTTCCAGGGGATTTGAAATAATAATCATATACCAGATTTTGAGTTGATAAACGGTTTAAGTTAGTTATTGTTTTAGTCTGACTTTCATCACCAATAGTTAAAGTCACATCAGCTTCATCACAAGACAATACACCATTATTACCAACAACTACTGTTACCTTGGTAGATGTTTCTGTTATTACTTTGTTCTGTTTTTTTGTGTATGAAACGCTGTTTACTGTTACATTAGCTCTTTCATCTTGAGTTAATGGTGAAACCATCACATTACCTGTGTAAGCTGTGAATGATGTACCATTTAAATAATCAACGATTACGCTAACATCTTTGTTTCCTTCTGTTGAGAATGTATGTTGGTATACTAAGCTTTTTGGAGAACTTCCAAGATTGGTAACTTTTTTTGTTTGACTTGTTCCATCAACTGTTAATGTTACATTTGCTTCCCTACATGCTGAACCGTTGTTACTTAGAACAACCGTTACGTCAGTACTGATAGTAGGATATACTTTATCATTTATTGTTGCAAATGATACACTATCTACTTTAACATTGACTGGTTCTACTGCAACGTCACTGAAAGTGAATGGAGCATCATTTGGTTGAAGATATCCATCTGCACCAGAATTTTCGCTATAAGCAAAAAGACCAACATAGTAAGATTGAGCACCAGAAACTGGTCGTACATTCGTGAAGGTATATGTTCCTGTCATAGGATGTTCTATAGGAAGCCCTGCTGCACCATATGGTTCTTCAAAACCAGTTTGTAGAGTTTTTTGTCTACCGGTTGAATCTAGATAATTTAAATTCATTCCTATAATAAATAGATCATCATCATCAATATTTCCATCAACCGAATAGTCCACTTTTAAATTAGAACCACTAGTGATGGAAGTAGGATATTGTACACTTAGTGAATAATCACCATATACCCCTTTCACGTTTTTATCTTCTTTTTCGACTGTCTTTTTTACTTCCTTTGAATTATTATTTACATTTGAATTGATATCAGATGTAGTTTGTACATCATTATTTATTGAATTATCAATATTATCATCACTAACTGTTGGAACATCTGCAATATTATTTGATGTATCTTCCACAGACACAACATCTGAATCTGCATCAGCTGCAGATATACTGCTTATTCCAATCATAGCAACAAATATTACTGTAAATAATAAAAATAACTTTGTTTTATTATTAATCATAATATCTTTAAACTCGCTATTTAGTACATATTTATTATGGAGTTGCATTTTATGTGTGACAACCATTCTTCGTAGTCTGCATTCATTAGAGATTTAATATGCATAACATATGAAGTGAATTTCAATATGCTTAGAGTATTTTATTGAATAGAATGAATTATAATTATTACACAATTTTTTCAATTATTTAGATATAATTATTAAATTTTGAAAACATATGAATATTTTTTTTATTTTTGACTCCCTGATAAATATGTAATATTATATTTAATCTTCAAAGTTAATAAATATTTAAAAAAAAGTATTACTTTTATATGATTTTTTTTATATAAAAGTATTATTTTAAGGAAAAATTTCAGGAAATAATAAATTTTTAAAAAAAAATAGAATGAAAGAGGAATAATATTATTCCTCTACTTTAAGAATTGTATTTGTTCTACAGCTATTGTAGAAATCATCTAATCCCATTACAGCGGTAACTGTATAGTTACCTGCCTTGAGCTTAGTGATTTCATAGTCAACACTTACTTGACCATCAACTACTTCTAAGAACAATACATTTCCCTTAGCATCTTTAATTGTTTCACCGTTTACTTTAAAGATTACTTTACCATATAATACATTGTTTCCATCAAGATCTTTTACTGTAGCGTTGAATGTTATTTTATCAGCAACTTTAGCTGTCATATTTTCAACTGTTATGACTGTCGGAGTTCTTTGTGATGGTTTTTCAACTGTTACTGCTTCACTTCTTGATGCATTAAATGCTGTTGAGCCAGCATAAACTGCTGTAATCTGTAAGTTATTGTATGAGTTGAGTTTTCCAAATGAATATTCAAGTGTTGCAACTCCATCAACTACTTTTACATAGATAACTTTACCATTAGCATCTTTTAAGGTCTTACCATTTAGTTTAAATGTTACTTTACCTTCATTTACTATTGTGTCACTACCTACTGCAGTAATTCTAGCAGTTATATTGACTGTCCTGTTA
>MVJJ01000185.1 GCA_003266145.1 Methanosphaera sp. SHI613 | reverse complement strand
TTTATATGTCTTTCATAAAAACATAGAAAAATTTCATCCACTATGTTAATTTTTAAAAATTGAATATTTGATATTTTATTCTCCTTTTAACATAAGAAGGAGATTTGATTTATAATTTTATGGAGGAAAACATATGAATTATAAAGTTATGACTATACTTTTAATTCTTCTATGTTGTTTCATGGGGGCTGCAAGTGCAGCAGATGATGTGTCAATGGATGTAGCAGATACTTCAGTTGATGATGTTGTCACTGTAGATGCAGTTTCTGAGGATGTAAGTGATTCTGCAACTGTGGAAGAAACTGAACTTTCTGATGAGACAACAATTGAAGATGCAAGTGATGGTATTAAGACTGATGAAATTAGTCAAGAGTCTGTACAGGTGGATTCTGAGCCAACAAGAGCAAGTTCTGTAACAGTAACTTCTTGGAGCAGATTAAATACTTATTGTATAAAAACTACTCCTCAAACTATATATGTTAGTGGTGCTATTAATGCTAGCAGCACAATTAGAATTCAAAATAACGCTACTATTATTGGTAAACCGGGTAGTTATATTACCGGAGGCAGTAATGGTGTAACTTATTTCAATAATACTGGTGATTTAAGCATTACTTTTAAAAATATGACTTTTAAAAATATGAATGCAGGCATTCTTTTTAAATTAACTACTATTACTGGTACTAATAAGTTTATTAATTGTAGTTTTGAAAACATTTACACTTCTGTTTATAAATCATCTGTTATTTGGAACGATAATGGAACAATGAATATCAGTGGTTGTAATTTTACAAATTGTCAGAATGGATTTGGTGCAGTAACTAATTTTGCTACTAATGGTTCTGTATGGATGAATGTTGAAAATTGCAGATTTGTAAACAACACTGCCAGATCCGAACCAGGAGGTATTAATAATTGTGGTGAATTAAATGTAACTAATTCAACTTTCATTAATAATAAGGCAAATATGTGGGCGGGAGCTGTTCACACCCACACCAATTCCACCACCCATATTGAAAATTCAACTTTCAATAATAATGTCGCAGGGTCAGGTACATTGGGATGGAATGGTGGAGCATTATTCTCCTACGGTACATTAGAAGTTATTAATTCAGTTTTCAATGACAATTATTGTCATGTAGGTACTGGTGGAGGAGCTATATATGGATACAGTTATTTAGGCTCCATATACAATATCACTGTAGACCATTGTAATTTTACTAGAAATGTAAATAATTACACTAATGGATGTGCCGGTGCAATTGGTGTTCAAAATATAGGTTATTTATATGTCTATAATTCTATTTTTGTAAATAATTCTGCAGATAATGGTCAAGCTATTGCAGCTATTAGTAAAGATGAACCTTACTGTTTAAATTGTACTAACTGTTCTTGTCCTAACTGTCCAAACTGTACCAACTGTACTCATCATAATGTTTCAACTGGAAATCCAACAACTGAAATTGTTAACAACACTTTCATAAATCATACTGGAACAGGGGAAACAGTAATTATTGCAGGTAACCATTATTTGTTTGAGAATAACACTTTCCCGAACTCTACACAGAACAATAACTATACCCGATCTGGAAGCCAAAATGATTCTCCTTCAGTTGATTTAATTAATATCCCTCAGACCAGAACAAATAATAAGTTAGGGTCATCAAAACTATCGGATGAAAATGATGAGATCTATGTAGATATTACTGGTATTGATGATTATGATGAGATTTGGGATTCATTTCGTTTTGCATGTGAAGATGTGAATGAAGGGGGAATCGTTTATTTGTCAAAAGGAGTATATAGCGATGCAGCTCCTTTTGGACTTTGGAAGAATTTCACTGTTATAGGTTTAGATAAAGAAAATGTACTTATAAATATTTTAAACGGTATTGAAATTGAGTTAGGTTGTGGTGGAATGCATGACCATTACACACACACATTTAAAAATATAACCTTCTCATGCCCTATCTCTGAAAATGATGATTTGATTTTTGAGGATTGTGTGTTCATTAATTCAACAATAGGTGCTGGTGGTTATGTTAATAGTGAACCTATTGAAAATACATGGGACATTGAAAATTCTTATAATTATACCTATATAAATTGTGATTTTATAAACACTACAATAGAAATATGCAAATTCGGACAAATTAATTTTATCAATTGTACTTTTGAGAATATTACTGCTGATTCCATTGTAAGGAATAAAGGCGGTTTTACTTTACAGGATGCTATAAACTTATATGATTGTACTTTCACTAATGTGAATGTCAAAGGTATTATTGATGTTCCTGCTGGATCTACCCCTGTTGAAAGATATCGTATTGAAGGCTGCACCGGTGTTGAAAACTTTGGCCCTATAACAGAGGGGGACCATGATTATGTAAACATTACCCAGTCCAGGGCCGAAACCGTTTTGGTCGTGGACATTGATACTTACGGTAATCTTTTAGTTAACTTGACTGATGCTAGCGGAAATGCTATGGCTGAAGATGAAGTTTTAATCAGTGTAAACGGTGCCGAAGCTACCCCATACACTCTTGGTACTGATGGACTTTTATCCATTGCACTTGCTGACTTGACTGATGCAACCGGCAAATTGAACATTGCAGTAAGCTTTGAGGAAAACGATGACTACAAAGGTTCTACTGGTTCTGTAAGCACTGTCCTTGTAATCAACAATGTGACTGTTGAAGTCCCTGTTGAAGTTCCAGTCTACATCACTGTAAACCAGACTGCAACTAGCATCACTGCAAGCGACTTGACTGCTACCGCTAAGGTCGCTAAAACCTTAACTGTAACCTTGAAGGATGCAAATGGCAAGGTCCTTGCAAACAAGGCTGTTAAAGTTACTGTTAACGGAAAGACCTCAACCGTGACTACTGACAAGAACGGTGTTGCCAAAGTGAATGTCAACTATGCTAAGGCAGGCACATACTACTACACCTTGTCCTTCCTCGGTGACAATGACTACAAGGCTTCCATGAAAGCAGTGAA
>MVJJ01000073.1:237-10850 GCA_003266145.1 Methanosphaera sp. SHI613 | reverse complement strand
ATATACAATAACCGATTTAGCAAAATATGCTAATGGAAAAGTAATTAATTATACGGTTTTAGAAGCAGATGTTCCTGCAAATTACACAGCTGTAATTAATGGTACTCAGGTAATAAACACTCACATACCTGAAGTTACAAATATAAATGTAACCAAAGTATGGGATGACTCTGACAATAATGATAGAGTAAGACCTGATAGCATTAAAGTCAACTTACTTGTTGATGGAGTAGTAATTGATACTATTACAGTAAAAGCAAGTGACAACTGGACAGGATCATTTACCAACCTTCCAAAATATGCTGACGGTAAAGAAATTAAATATGTGGTTGAAGAAGCAGACATACCAGCAAACTACACAGCAGTAGTAAATGGTACAGTAATCATTAACACACACAATCCAGAAGTAATATCACTTAACATTACTAAAGTATGGGTTGATGATGATAACAATGATGCAATAAGACCAAATAACATAACAATCAATTTACTAGCAGATGATGAAGTAATTGATACAGTAGTACTCTCTAAAGATGCAGATTGGAAATACACCTTTGACAATCTACCAAAATATAACAATGGTAAAGAGATTGTATACAGTATCAAAGAAGTAAGCGTACCTGAAGGTTACACTGTTTCAATAACTAACATGACTATAACTAACACTCATGAAGTATTCACCAAAGAAATAAACGTGACTAAAAAATGGAATGATAACAACAATAATGATAACATAAGACCAGAAAACATTACAGTATACTTATATGCCGACGGTACTAAAGTACAAGAAGCAGTATTAAGCAGTTTAAATGGATGGAAACATACATTTACAAACTTAACTGTAAACAATGATGGTAAGGTTATTAACTACACATTAAGTGAAGTTGAAATTCCAGGTTATGTAAGTAACATTACAGCAACATGTTGCGGTAATTTCATAATAACAAATACTCATGAAGATAGTGTGGTTGAACTAAACATTACAAAAGTATGGAATGACTCTGATGATAATGACAGAATAAGACCTGCCAATATCACAGTAGAAGTATTAGCAAACGGTCAAAGATATAGCATAATTTCAATTAATGCTACTGCTAACTGGAGATACACACTCAATAATCTACCAGAATACCTAAACGGTACAAAAGTTAATTACACAATTCGTGAAATTAATGTTGCAAAAGGATACACATCAACCATAAATGGTACTCAAATTACTAACACTCACATACCAGAAATTACTCAAATAAAAGTAATCAAAGTATGGAATGATAGTAACAATAATGATGGTATAAGACCAGCTAATGTGACAGTTTCACTCTATGCTGATGGCAAAGAAGTTCAATCAGCAGTACTTAGTCAAGCAAACAATTGGACATATGTATTTGATAATCTAACCAAATACACAGATGGTAAAGAGATTGTATACACAGTTTCCGAATCAAACATGTCTGATAAATATGATGTAACTATTAAAAATTGCTCAAACACATTTAAAATTATTAACACTCACATACCTGAAGTAACTAACATAACAGTTAACAAAGTATGGGATGATAATGATGATAATGATGCAATAAGACCAACATTTATTACTATAAATCTACTTGCAGATTCTAAAGTTGTTATAACAAAAGTAATTACTAAAGAAGATAATTGGAAATACACATTTACTAATTTACCAAAATATGTTGATGGTAAAGAAATACTTTATTCAATTGAAGAAGTTGGTGTTCCTGCAGGTTATGTTGTTTCAATTGAAAATATGACCATAACTAATACACATGAAATATTAACTAAAAATATCACTGTTACAAAAGTATGGAATGATTCTAACAACAATGATAACATAAGACCTGAAAGCATCACAGTTAATTTATTTGCTAATGGAAAAATAACTAAAACAACAACAATAAATGCTGATGATGATTGGAAATACACCTTTACTGATTTACCAGCATATGAAAATGGCGTATTAATCACGTATAGCGTTAGTGAAGATGCAATAACTGGTTATGATAGTAAAATAGTTAACTGTAGTGATAATTTCAAAATCATTAATACACATGAAAAATATTTAACCAGCTTAAATATCACAAAAGTATGGATTGATGATAACAACAAAGACGGCGTAAGACCTGATTCTATAACAGTATTCTTACTAGCCGATGGAGAAGTTATTGATACAGTAGTATTAACTAAAGAAAATAACTGGAAATATACCTTCGACAATCTTATTAAATACAACAATACAAAAGAAATCAAATACACAATCCAAGAAGTAGTTCCAAACAATTACACAGTAACATATAACCAAACACAAATAATCAATACTCACACAAGCCAAATCAAAAACATAACTGTAGTTAAAGTATGGAATGACACAAATAACAATGATGGACTAAGACCAGCAAATGTAACAATAAACTTGCTAGCAGATTCTAATATCATAAAAACTATTGTATTAAGTCAATCTAATAATTGGACATACACATTTACAAACTTAGATGTATATAACAATTCCAAAGAAATAACATATACAATTGAAGAAGAAAACGTTCCTAATGCATACACAGTAACAGTCAAAAACTGTTCTAACAACTTCAAAGTTATTAACACACACATACTAGAAAATACTTCCGTGGAAGTAAGAAAAGTATGGAATGATTCAAATAACAATGATGGACTAAGGCCAGCAAATATAACAATTCAATTATATGCTGACTCAACAGCAGTAGGTCCATCCATAACATTAGATGAATCAAATAATTGGGCATACACATTCAACAATCTTGCAAAATACAACAATTCAAAAGAAATAATGTATTCTGTTAAAGAAGTAGATGTTCCTTTCGGATATTCTGTAGATTATAATAATACAACAATTACAAATACACATCAAATCATAACTAAAGAAATAACCGTAACAAAACAATGGTTAGATTCTAACGATAACGACAGACTAAGACCAAAAGAAGTTCGCGTAGTTCTTTATGCACATAACGAATTCTATGACACTGTTATATTAAATGCACAAAATAACTGGACATGCACATTCAAAAATTTACCAGTTTATGATAACGAAGAAGTTATAGTTTACACAATAGATGAATTGGGTGTTCCAGAAGGATATAATAAAGCAATATTAGAATCCATAGATGAATTTGTAATTATAAACAGCCATACTAATATTACAACTAACTTTACAGTTAATAAAGTATGGATTGATGATAACAACAATGATAATGTAAGACCAGATCATATAGACGTTCAATTATATGCAAATGGTCAAGTAATTGGAAAAGCTATAGTATTATGTGATGATAACAACTGGACAATCACATTTGAAAACCTAACAAAATACAATAACGGACAAGAAATCAAATACTATGTAACTGAACTAAACATTCCAGAAGAATATCAGGTAACATACCAAAACAATACAATAATAAACACACACAACAAAACAACAACACAAATAAACGTGATAAAAGTATGGAATGACACAAACAACAATGACGCACAAAGACCAAACGAAGTCACAATACAACTATATGCTGATGGTGTAAAATATGGTTCAGCTGTTAAACTAAACCAAGAAAACAATTGGGGATACTCATTTGATAATCTCACAAAATACAACAATGGCAAACTCATAAACTATACTGTTGATGAGGTTGACACACCACAAAACTACACAAAACAAATAACCAAAAACACAAACACCTACACAATTACAAACACGCATATAAAAGAACTTGTAAATATAAGCGTTACAAAGGTTTGGTTAGATGACAACAACAATGATGGACTAAGACCAAATAATGTTACAATTGTATTATATGCAAATGGTGATTTGATTGTAGACACAACAACATTATCAGGTGCAAACAAATGGACATACACATTTGAAAACCTACCAAAATATGATAATGGACAAGAAATAATCTACACTGTTGATGAAGTAAACATAACTGATGCATACACCAAAGAAATAAGCGGTGGTTCAAACAACTTCACAATTACAAACAAACATGTTTCAGAAACCACTAGTGTCAATGTGACAAAAGTATGGATTGATGAAGACAATAAACATAATTTAAGACCAACCGATGTAGTGATAGATCTTTATGTGGATGGACAAAAAACTGATTCTATTAAACTTAATGAAGAAAATAATTGGACATACTGCTTCAACGATTTACCAAAATACAACAATGGTAAACTTGTTAACTACACAGTAGATGAAACAAATGTATCCAATTATACAAAATCATTAGAAAACAATCAGAACACATGGACAATTACAAATGCACTAAATTACACACCACTTAAATTCTTATGGGCTTGGAAATTAATTAATTACACTGAATGTTATAACGGTCAAGGTTCAAACGATGATGGTACAGTTGACAGTTTAAATCATCCTATAATTAAGAAGAATGCAAAAGCATATTCAATTAAAGGAGTTGGTAAATACCATTATAACAAAAAATACAGTTCTATGAAATGGTTTGCTAAAAACAAATACAGTCATAGACATAGCTCATATCAATACAAAGGATGTAGAGTTAAATATCGTTTATTCGTATATTTATACAGGGCATACTTCTTTGGAAACATGACATACAGTGACTTTATTGCAGCAATGCAACAAGCTGGAATAACAATGGAACAATACAACAATTGGAATAGTGAAGGTGTTCTAACCGTTGACTATGATAGTATAGATGAAGTACCTGACTCTATACAACTATCAAACTCAAAAGGTGACGTGCCTACTTCCAGTGACACTGTAGATAAATCTGGATCCAGCGGCCATGATGGCGTAATGGATTCTGGTGAAGTAGAAGTTGAAGTAGAATAATACTTCCTCTTTTATATTTTTTCTTTTTTTAAGAGTAAATTTAACATATTTCTACGGCCAAAATAAATTAAACATTGAATAATAAAATCATCTCCTTACACTATTTTTCAAAAATAACTTATTTTCACAACAGATGTAATATGTCAAATTTAACTTTAACTTATCTAAAACAACTTTTCATTTAAATGGGATATCTTCTTAAGAAAAGTAGTATTTATCGTAACAAATCTCTAATTATCTCTCAACAAAATAAGTATATTACAATTATAGTTTTTTACCAAAAATTTATACCATAAAATATTCTGAAAGCCAGTTTTCATAGAATGTTGTATTATCAACTATTTCATAAAATAACCTTTTAAATATCTCAATTAATTCATCTAATGTTTTATAATTTGAATTATATAGTTTTCTCTTTATTGTTCTCCATACATCTTCTATAGGATTCAAATCAGGATAGTATGGTTCTAAAAATATTAATTTGAGGTTTAATATGTCGCATACCTTTTCTATAATTTTTTTGTTCCTGGTTTATATAATACCCTAGATGTATTAGGTACATTTTGGGATCTTGTTTCGTCTAATATTGCTATTTTGTCTGTTTTTACATTAATGAGCTTCGTTTTTTTTAAGTTTTTCTTCTGCATCTTCTGGTCTTGTTGAATATTTTAACATCGGTTTTCCATAATTAAGGTTTAATTTTTCTCTTGTTATTACCCAAACTTGTTTATCACTATATTCTATACCAAATTCATCTTTAATTAATTTTTTTACTCTTTTTAAGTCATAATATTCTTCATTTCCGATAATTTTATTATATAAATATTGTTTTTGTTCATTAGATAATAATGATTTTCTTCCACAATTAGAATATTTTGAAGTTAATCCATCAAAACCGGATTCATTATAATCTTTTATCCATCTTTCACCAGTTTTACGTGATATATTTAAATTATCAGAAGCTTTAGATATAGTTTCACCTTTGTAAACCATTCTAATTAATAACAAATGTCTGTAGATTTCATAAGAGTCTCTATATTCTTTTAATAAGTCATTCATTTCATTTAATGATAAATGATCTTCGACTTTTTTATTTTTACTTTTCATATAAATATATATGTTCATAAAATGGTATATACTTTTGGTAAAAAACTATAATTTTGATGATTTATCTATTCGATTATCTTTACATTCTATTTCTATGTGTGTTCAATATTTAACTGTTGTAAAAAGGATACTTTATTTATCCTATTTAATCATTATTTTTTATTTTACATAAAACTGATGAAAAATCAATAATTTTTGTACCGATAATAATTTTTGTTTTTAACACGAATTGGCCTGATAAAAACATTCTTTTTCAAATTCAAAAAATACGATGTGCTATTTTTTCAAGGATAATTTTTAAAAAATTCTATACCATTGTTCATTTAAAAAAATATGATTAATACTCAAAAAATATGCTCATTACCTTTTAATGTTTTCGTAAATAATTAACAATTCATATATATTATAAGAAATAAAAAGTAACTCATGGCTAAATAGTGGATTAGTTATCAATAATATGTTTTTATTGGATATTGTTTATTAAAATGGGGATTTTTATTAAAATAAAATGAATTATTTTGATGAAAATATCTTAATAATCTATTGTTCTTAAAAACTTAATTAAACAATGTTTATTTTTAAATGATATCCATAACTCATATTTATTGGTTCATTGAATAATTCTATTAACTATATTTCTACACAAGTACTAAAATAAAACATATGCCTAAAACATAAATGGGTATATATTTTATTTTTTCAACACTAAAAATTATTTCAATGACAAACTAACTGAAATTATTTAAAATCTAATGAATACTCTATTCAATCTTTGTTTAGCTTATTTTAAACTGTTGAGATGTACCTAAACGATTTAAAATCATAAGAAAATGTTTAAATAAGGAGTCAAAAATGACAAATAAAAAACATGGTCTTATGTTGCTTGCGATGGTACTAATCCTCTTAGCAGGAATAAGTATGGTATCGGCAAATGATTTGAACGATACATCACAGGTAACAAAAGACACAAGTCAATTATCCACACCCTCCAACTATGATGTGGATAAGGTGGTACAATCCGACGTGGCAACTGTCACATCGGAGGCAGACGTAGAAAAAATAACTCAAACAAGTGATACAATAAATACACAACAAAATACAAGTGACGACAAAGAAACGACAAAAGCAATTACAAAAGGCAATGACAAATCACTTAAAATGGTAACTGACACTATAGCAGTAACTAGTATGGCAGATATTAATTCAGCTATAAATTCTCATACATCTGGAGATACTTTAATATTTAATTTACAGAATGATATTCTCGTAACTTCCGGTTTTAACCAATTCTATGGTATGACTTTAACATTTAATGGAAATGGTCATACTATTGATGGAAATAATGTTAATGAATTTATGCAGCCATCAACTGGTTCTGTAGTATTATTCAATGATGTAACCTTGACTAATATGAGAAAAGGTTTCCAATTGAATAATCCATGTAATATTACCATTAATAACAGTAAAATAATCAATAATAATTTAGGTTCAACATTTATTGATTTTAACAGTGCTAATTGTAATATAACACTTAATAATTCAATAGTAGCTAATAATAAAGGTTCACAAGGAACAATTTTTGAAATGAAACAATCTGGAGTTGCACTTGTTAACAATTGTACTATTGAAAATAACTCTGCTACTGGTAGTGGAGCTTTTATGTATGTTACTGGTGCTAATTGTGTTGTTAATGTAACAAACAGTCATTTAAATAACAATTCTGCGCAAGGAAATGATGGTGGAGGTGTATTATTTACCAACACTAATGCAAATCTCTATTTTGAAAATAACACATTCAGTGCAAATAGAGGAAATAGAGGTTCAGTTATAAATGCAAACAATGCAGGTTCTAAAGTGACTTTTGTAAACAACACTGTTGAAAATCACACAGTAAATTCCACCAATCAAGGTCAATAT
The DNA here is from genome assembly GCA_003266145.1 of Methanosphaera sp. SHI613. Taxonomy (GTDB): domain Archaea; phylum Methanobacteriota; class Methanobacteria; order Methanobacteriales; family Methanobacteriaceae; genus Methanosphaera. The sequence goes on along the minus strand of MVJJ01000073.1, from coordinate 2,959 downwards.
CCAAATGCTATTTTATATGTAATGGATGGAGAGCTTGAAATCAGTGGAAATACAATTAGAAACAATATGGCAAATGGTACAGCAAACTTATTTACAATATCTGGGCCAACTAATTTGACTAATAACAGTATTATCAATAATAGTGCTCAGGGTGGTTCAATATTCCATTTATTTAAAGAAAATACAATTGCTAATATAACTGGAAACTATGTGGCTGAAAACATCATAACAAATATTGGTGATACATTTATCTTCAAATTCTATGAAAAAGATAATAGTAATCCACCATATTCATATCAGTACAGTTTACCTGTTCAAAAGGCAATTATTGTAGATAACACATTCAACAACAACACATATATACCTCCTAATTCAGCTGATGGTAAATTTGTAGATATCTTAATGAGTAATTTTGCAAATACCAACAATCTTGATGTTCATGGTAATGAATATGTGCACAACGCTTTGAATGTCACAACATGGGATATTATAGGTAAATCCAGTGATAATGATAATTATATTATCAATGCTACCGTAACATTACGTTCAATTTATAATGATACAGTTCGTAACGGTACCATTACTTTAAAAGATAAAGATGGCAATCCTATAGGAACATATCAAGTTGTAAATGGTACATGTAATATAGCAATTCCAAAAAATCAAGTTCCAGCAGGTACAAATGAGAACAATATGCAAATAGAGTTTCACTCATACTTCAAGCATTATCAATATTATGATCAATTAAAATACAGTCATATAACTGTTGATGCACAGCCTAATCCAGTTACTCTTGGAAATACGGTCACTATTTCCGGGGATTTAACTGATCAGGATGATAGTAGTATACCTATCGTCGGTGGTACTGTTACAATCACAATAAACGGTGAAGTATATACCACAACAACCGATTCTAATGGACATTATACATTGGATAACGTTCCATCATCAGTCGGTACTAAATCAGTAAAGGCAGTATTTGATGTTGACCTTGGATATGAACGTAGTGAAGCTCAAACTACTTTTGTAGTAACTGATGAAGCTGAAAAATTACCTACTGATATACAAATTGTTCTACCGGATACTGTTGGAAAAGTATTCACACCTATAACAATAGATGTCACTCTTTTCAATGTAACAGATCACCCTGAGGAACTTGTTTCTCTAGATGGAAAAACTGTTCATGTAAATGTAACAAGCGCTACTGTCGATAATGCAATCATTACAACACCATATGAAGGTGTAATAACAAACGGTAAATATTCATTTGAATACACCCCTCAGAATGCTATTGGAATCAACATAACCGCAACATTCGATGAAGATGAGATTTATGCTGCAGATACTGATACTAAAAGCATTCCTGAATTTGGATTAATAGAACCTACATTAACCATAGTTGCAGATCCAACCAATGGATATGTGGGAGACAATGTCAAACTCACTGCAACATTGCTGGATGAGAATAATCAGCCAATTACTGATGCAGTAGTAGCAATAAGTATTGATGGTACTCCATTATCTTATTTACCTCCAACTGATGAAAATGGTCAAATAAGTATAACCGTACCAAACCAACAGTATAAGGAGCAACCATATCATGTAGTTGCATCATATGGTGGTAAAACGGCAGTCTATTCAGGAGCTACCGGTACAACAGAATACACTATCAGTAAATATCCAACAAGTGTTGAGATAACACCACTTGAACCAGAAAGTGTAGTACTAAATACGCCATTTGATATAACCGTTACACTTAAAAATAACACACAAAATAGTACTGAACCTCTTGAAGGTAAAGCTATCATTGTTAAAGTAAATAATGAAGTGGTTTATGATGGTACAAACGGTACAACTGATGCAAATGGTCAAATTACCTTCCAATACAGCGTAAATAATAACAATCCATTTACAATAGAAGCAATATTTGAAGGAGACGAAGTATATGAAGGAAGTTCTGATACAGAAGTATATACTGATGAAATCGAATTATTAACTTCTATAATTACAATTGATATCGAAAAGAAAACTGTAATAGTAAATGAATCAGTTAGAATTTATGGTAATTTAATGGACAGTCAGGATAATGTTATAGCAAATGCTAAGGTTTCAATAAAAATCAACAATCGTGTTGTAGCTACCGTAAGAACTGATGATTATGGTGATTATGAACTTACATTAACAAGTGATGTTGCAAAATATGTAAATTACTTACAATATTCAAACAATCCATATAAAGTAACGGCTAGTTATGCTGGTGAACCTGCAGTAATCTTGGGTGACGCATCAACAGAAAATTATCTTGTTACCAAAATGCCTACAACAGTTACTATAACTCCTGTTAATCCGCAAATCAATAAGCCACAAGAAATTACAATAACATTAAACAACAACACAGTAAGTGATGTTGTAAACGGTAACACTAACCCGATTAGTGGAAAACCAATTTCCGTAACAATTAATGATAATCCTGTGGTATTTGAACCTAATCAGGATATAACTGACGAAAACGGTCAAATCACATTCACATACACATTTGATGATACAATAGATTATGTTATAAAAGCATCATTTGATGAAGATGAAATATATAATTCAAGTGAAGATTCAATCACCGTAACAGTAACAGATACAAGAATACCTACCAATGCTACTATAGAAGTAGTCGGTGGAGCTCATGCTAAAGAAGAGATGACTGTAACAATCACATTACATGATGATG
>MVJJ01000073.1:0-177 GCA_003266145.1 Methanosphaera sp. SHI613 | reverse complement strand
AAATTCAACATCATACACGACAGATACAGAAACTGGTGAAATCGAATTTACTTACACACCTGCAAATATACATAACGTGACAATCACAGTACGTTATGATGGTGATGAAACATACAAACCTTGTGTAAATGAAACAATTCACAAACCTGAGTTAATGCCATCAACATTAACCGTTGA
>MVJJ01000123.1:1442-8214 GCA_003266145.1 Methanosphaera sp. SHI613 | reverse complement strand
ATTATACACTTTAACGATTAAGAAGGAAAATAAGTGCCTGATTGAAAATATGCCAATAATCAATTATTAAAGAGTTTTACAAAAAGAGGTAATGGTGGAGATTATTGTTTGTTTAATGATTCTTTTACTTTATCAAAGAATCCCTGTTTTACTTGAGATATTTCCTCACCACTTTCTTTGGCGAATTCTTCAAGGATATCCTTTTGTTTTTCACTGAGTTTCTTAGGAACAACAACCTTGACAGTAACGTATAAGTTTCCCTTATTATCCCATCGGATATGTTTCAATCCTTCATTTCTTAACTTGAATGTACTTTCGGATTGAGTACCTGGTGGTATGGTAAGCTTTGCAACTCCATCTAGAGTCGGAACGTCAACCTTGTCACCAAGACATGCCTGCACATAGCTTATTGGCAGGTCGTAGTATAGGTCCTGTCCGTTTCTTTCGAATATGTCGTGTTTCAATACTCTTATTGTTACATAAAGGTCTCCTGCAGGAGCACCGTTTAATCCGTCATCACCTTCACCGGCTACACGTAGTCTTGTACCGGTTTCTACACCTGCAGGTATGTTGATGGATAGTTTGTTTGTAGTTGTTTTAAGTCCCACTCCATGACACTCGCTACATGGTGTTTCAATCATTTGTCCTTCACCATGACATTGTGGACATGGTGATACGGTTGCAAACTGTCCCAATGGAGTGTTCTGTACTTGTTTTACCTGACCTGAACCGTTACAGTTAGTACATGTCTTCACGTCACTTCCCGGTTCTGCCTTGGATCCACTACAATGAGGACATTGCTTTCTATGGGTTATCTCCAAATCCTTGGATAATCCTGTTGCCACTTCTTCAAGGGTAAGGTCTATTGTCTTTTGAATGTCTGCGCCTCTTGACTGTCCGCGACCTGTTTCTGAACCAAATCCGAATAGGTCAAATATGCTTCCGAATCCACCCTGTGACTGTCCTCCAAATCCGAAGCCACGGAATATGTCTTCAAAGTTTATGTTGTTGAATATGTCTTCCTGGGTAAATCCATCCATTCCTGCATGACCGAATTGATCATATCTCTGTCTTTTTTCATCATCAGAGAGTACCCCGTATGCTTCACTTAATTCCTTGAATTTTTCTTCAGCTTCAGGTTCCTTGTTTACGTCAGGATGGTACTTCATAGCAAGCTTTCTATATGCCTTTTTAATGGTTTTTTTATCCGCGTTTTTGTCAACGCCCAACACTTCATAATAATCTCTCTTATCTGCCATTAAATTACCTCTTTTATTAATCATTAGGAAAAAAATAGTTTTTTAAATTCTATTAAAATATTAATAGAATTTATCCTCTCCATCATATTAGTTTGAATATATTTTTATTGTATGTTGTTTTTATAGCTATACATTATATGAGGGAGTATCAAAGTATAATTTATGTTTTTTAATAATCTGCGCTTTTAAATGTTAAAATCTTTTATATCCAGTATTGTTGTCTTTTCTTGTATGGCTAAGGACTGTGCTTAATATGCTTTTGCCAAGAAGTATCTTGCTTGCATATCCTATAGCCTTGGATGTTTTCCGTTTTCCCAAACGCATTCCTACAAGCCCAGTGATTAATCCATAATCCCTTTCCAATTCGGCTATAAATTTTACTCCCTTGAATACATTGTCTAAGTTCACACTTTTAATCAGTTCTTCCTGGGAAAATTTACTTATGGCCTTGTATCCATAGAGATCATATTGGGCTTTCTTCGTATCATCGGATAATACCGCATATGCTTCGGTTAATTCTTTGAATTTTTCCTCAGCGTCAGGTGCATCGTTTACATCCGGGTGATATTTAAGGGCCAGTTGCCTATATGCCTTCTTAATAGTGTCTTTATCAGCATCCCTATTAATTTCCAATATTTGATAATAATCTTTATTATAATCCATATGTGCCCACTTCAGATTAATTTATAAGGATGGGATATTGAAGGATTATCCTTCAATATCAGGTTTTTTAACTTTTTGGTTTCTTATTTGAAAGCCTGCTCGGACTTATTGTTTTTCAAAGTCGGCATCTATTGTGTCATCATCATTTGATTGAGTGTTTCCTGCATCTTGTTGTGCTTGTGCTTGCTGTTGTGCTTGTTGTGCTTGTGCTGCTTGTTGGTAGATTTCAGCACTTATTTCATGGATGGTTTTTTCGAGAGCTTCTGTTTTTTCCTTGATTTGTTCAATGTTGTCTGCTTCTATTGCATCTTGTACTTCTTTCTGTTTGTTTTTGAGGTCTTCTTTTTTATCCTCTGCGAGTTGATCTCCTAATTCTTCGATTGTTTTGTCAACAGTATATACTAAACTGTCAGCGTTGTTTCTTATTTCGATTTCTTCCTGACGTTTTTTATCTTCTTCAGCGTGTGCTTCTGCTTCTTTTACTTTTTGTTCGATTTCTTCATCGGAGAGTTTGTTGCTTGAAGTGATGGTAATTTGCTGTTCCTTACCTGTTCCTTTGTCTTTTGCAGTTACGTTTATGATACCGTTTGCATCTATATCAAAGGTTACTTCAATTTGTGGTGTTCCTCTTGGTGCTGGTGGGATACCTACAAGCTGGAATCTTCCAAGTGTGGTGTTGTCGTTTGCCATTGGTCTTTCACCCTGGATTACGTGAATGTCTACACTTGGCTGGTTGTCTGCGGCTGTTGTGAATATTTGGCTTTTCTTGGTAGGTATGGTTGTGTTTCTGTCTATGAGTTTTGTTGCTACTCCACCCATTGTTTCGATACCTAAGGATAATGGTGTAACGTCTAAAAGTACAAGGTCATCTATTTCACCTGCAAGTACTCCTCCCTGGATGGATGCTCCGCTTGCTACACATTCCATTGGGTCTATTCCACGTTCTACTTTTTGACCTACTACTTTTTCAACATAGCTTTGTATTGATGGCATTCTTGTTGGTCCACCTACAAGAATGATTTTGTCTATGTCACTGTTTTGCATTTTAGCATCTGAAATTGCCTGGTTGATTGGTGCTCCACATTTTTGAATGATCGGATCTACGATTTCTTCAAGTTTTGCACGTGATAGGCTCATGTTTAAGTGTAATGGTCCTGCTTGTGTTGCTGTGATGAATGGAAGGTTTATGTCTGTTGTGAGTGTTGTGGATAACTCGATTTTTGCTTTTTCTGCTGCTTCTCTTAATCTTTGTGCTGCTTGGTCGTCATTTAATAAATCCACACCGTTTTCTTTTTTGAACTCGTCGGCTATGTATTTCATTAATGCTGTATCCATATCTGTTCCACCGAGGTTAGTGTCACCGCTTGTGGATTTTACTTCGAAGATTCCTTCTCCGAATTCCATGATTGTAACATCTAATGTTCCTCCACCGAGGTCGAATACTAATATGTTTACGTCTTCTTCATCTGTTTTGTCAAGACCGTATGCGAGACTTGCCGCGGTAGGTTCGTTTACTAATCTTAGTACTTCTAATCCTGCGATTTTACCTGCATCTTTTGTTGCTGTCCTTTGGTTGTCGTCAAAGTATGCAGGTACTGTAATTACAGCTTTTTTAACTGGTTCTCCGAGGAATGCTTCTGCATCCTTTTTGATTTTTTGTAGGATTAAAGCGGAAATTTCCTGTGGTGTGTAATCTTTACCGTTGATGTTTACTTTGTAGTCTGAACCCATGTGTCTTTTGATTGCACTGATTGTTTTTTCAGGGTTTGTTACTGCTTGTCTTCTTGCAGGTTCTCCTACGAGTACTTCCCCATCATCTGTAAATGCTACGTAACTTGGGAATGATTTTCCGTATTGTGTTGCTCCTTCTGCACTTGGTATGATTGTTGGTTTACCACTTATTAATGCAGCTGCTGCTGAGTTACTTGTTCCAAGGTCTATTCCTATTACTTTTTCTTGTGCCATATTATCACCTTAAATTTTTTTTATTATATTATGTTTAGTTAGATTGAATTTATTTTTTACATACTATTACTTTTGAATATCTTATAACTTTTGAGTTTAATGTATATCCTTTTTGTACGTCTTGAATGATTTCATTATTTTCATAATCATCATTTTCTTGTGTCATTAGAGCTTCGTGTTTGTATGGATCAAATTGTTGATGTTCTGTTTCTATTTGTTCTACTCCTTCATCTTTTAATATTTTGTCCATTTTCTTGTAGATTAACTCCACGCCTTCGCGTAGATCTTCATCTTTTTCCACTTCTAATGCTCTTTCCAAGTCTTCATAGGCCTCCAGCACTTTGAGTATTAAACCTTCATTGGCGTATTTGACGAATTCCTGTTTTTCTTTTATTGATCGTTTTTTGAAGTTTTCAAAGTCTGCCTGTGATCTTTGTAGTTTTTCCTTGTATTCCTGTACCTGTGCTTCGAGTTGTTCTATTTGTTCGTCTTGTGTTTTTTCAACTTCTTGATCTTCTTTTTCTATTGATTTATCTTCTTTTGATTCTATTTCTTCTTGAATTTCTTCATTTTCTTTGTTGATTTTTGTTTTTTCTTCTTTGACCATTCATTCACCCTTAACTTTTTTATTTGTTTTAAAGGGCTTCATTATTATAGTAACCCTAAGTTATAAAACATATTGTTCTATTTAATATTTTAGTTACAATTTGTTATATATACTTTATGATATTTTAGTAACCATTAGTTACAAAAGTATTTTTCGTTAATATTAACTTGACATAACATAGTATTTATACTTTACTATATTTTAGTAACCTTTGGTAACATTTATATATATTCTACAACATAACATTATATTAGGAAAAAAGACCTAATAAGAAAAAAAAGAAGATGATAATATGAACTTAGAAGCAGTACTTGATGTAATAGGCTGTAAAACAAGAAGAGACATACTCGCATTACTAACAGAAGAACCAAGATTTGTTAGTCAACTGTCACAACAACTGAATGTAGGTCAAAAAGCAATCATAGGTCATCTAAAAGCAATGGAAGAATTAGGACTAATCAATCCAAAATATCAGAAAATAGAAAGAGGCCGACCAAGAAAATACTATGAAATATCACAGGGAGTAGAAATAAAAATATTCATAAAACCGGATACAATAAAAATGCACATGGTCGGTGAAGAATTCACGGAACTATACAACATTGAAGAACGTCTAATACGTGGAGATGAAAATGCAATAGATGATTTGAAAATGTTAATAACAAAATATAAAAATGCACAAAGATATGCTGAAGACTTACTGAGTCAAGTTGAAAATCCGGAAAAACAGAAGTCAAAAACAATAATCACGGATATAAGAAAAACCAAGGCTATACCCGAGTATAATATGAAAAATTAAAAAAGGTATAATAATACCAAGATACTAAATATAATATAATGATAGAAAAGGTATAATCATTTAGTTTATACCAACTGCTAAAAATAGAATAATGGTGAAAGTTATGGATAAGAAGATTATATTATCTCTCTTAGTAGTAGCCCTTATCGGAATAGTAGCAGCTACCTATCAAATCAACAACGGAGCGGATATTCTAAACCCGTTATCTAACGTGGAAATAGAAGATACTCCAGTAACCGAAACGTTAGAAGCACCTGCCGAAGCAGCAACAAGCCTAGATGCAGTAACAGGTAATGATGCTAACAAGAAAGAAGATGCAGCTAAAGCTAGCAATACAGAGGTTGAAAATTCGGAGCCCGTGAATGCTACAAATACTGCCAGTAACTCCAGCGGAAATGGTGCAACGCCAGACACCGCAGCTAACGCTACAGCAGGAAATGCAAGCCAAGCTACTAATACTCCATCCGGAAGCAGTGGCCCTAATGTACAGTTAGAATCAGCAGGAGATTCAAGCAGTGTAGTTGAAGGACAATCAGGTTCAGGATCAAATTCAAGTTCCGGCTCAGGAGCTAACTCAGGTTCCAACTCTGGAGCTAACTCAGGATCCGATTCCGGTTCAGCTCAAAGTACCGGTACAGTACAACCAACTACCGACAATGCACCTTCTAACCAACAACAATCAGATAACCAAGACAACTCTGATAACAATGGTGAAATAAGTATCGATAGTGCAAGAAGTCTTGTTGAACAATTCATCCTAGAAAAATGGTCTGGAAACAAGGTGACATTAAGTTACGGTACAACAGTCATAAATGATTATGGAGACAAATGTTACATCTACAACATGATCAATGATAACGGTGTAACAGAAGGACAAGCTTCTTACAACTTAAGAAATCAAACAATCGAAATAATGGATAACTCTGGAGCAGCATACCTCTAGAATCCCATTACTTGATTTCAAGGTAGTTTAAACTATTTCATAGGACTTACCTAAGAAATATTAAAAGATATTTGAGAAATTATAATTTCTCAAGTGATACTTTTTTTGAAAAACTATTTTATTAATAAAAATAAAATATAATTGAATTACAATATTCATTTGATATTAACTAAGACAAATAATAGTAAAGTATAATAAGGATAATGGATATAACATTATATAGTATTTGTATATTAATTTTATATGGGCCTGTAGCCTAGACTGGATAGGGCGTTGGACTTCTAATCCAAAGGCCGGGGGTTCAAATCCCCCCAGGTCCGCTATATTTTATAACTATTTTTAAGAATTTATTAAATTATTATTTTTACAAAGTTCATGGGTTTGTAGCCTAGCCAGGATAGGGCATCAGACTCCTAATCTGAAGACCGGGGGTTCGAATCCCCCCAAATCCGTTTAAAAAACTAGTTCTAAACAAATTAAATCATAAAATCCAATTATTTTATTAATAGAGTACTTGATTTAATTGAATTCAAATA
>MVJJ01000123.1:0-1428 GCA_003266145.1 Methanosphaera sp. SHI613 | reverse complement strand
TTTTTTAAGTTCATCCCGTGTAGTTTGCTCATTTTTTGTAGAGTACTTTTGTATTTTGTGTTTTTTATTTTTTTATCTCTTTTCTACGTTAACGCGAAAAAAATTTCCAAATCAACTACACTGCTGCCATGGAACTAAAATCAACTGAAAATCCACAGATTCACGATTTTTTAAAAGTCATTGTTTTATTAAAAAAAATAAATCAAATCCGCTATAAAAAAATAACATTATGTCTATTGTAATGTACAATATAAACTTAAATATCTATAATTTCAAATATTTTTTATCCATATAATTTATCCTAAAACGGATTCAATATATTCTTTAAGAAATGGTATGTCTTCTTTCATAGTTATCCAAACTACATCATGCATTATTCCTTCATAATTATGTGCATAAATGTTTCGCATACCTTTAAAATCTCTCCAAGGAACATCAGGATATTCTTGTCTAAAATCATCACTAAGTCTTCCAATATGTTCTCCAATCTGAATAATCACTAAGGCACAGGCATCCTGATAATGTTCATTAGTCATATAAATTTCTCTATCATCACCAAAATATGCAATATGACTTTCAATTTTATTACAATAATGAAGAATTAATTCTAATTCATATCTTTCATCATCGTTCATATAATAAAACCTCATCTTTTTTTATTTTTTTAAGCAAATCCTTATTTGAAAAGTCATTTGTGATTAAATCTATAGAACATCCAAAAACATCTTCTAATTTATGTAGTAAAGATGAATATTTGACATATCCCATTAATCCTCCAGTATCCATAATTAAATCTATATCACTATTATCCGTAGCAGTTCCTTTAGCATAAGATCCAAAAAGACGTAAATTTGATAAATTATATTCTTTAGCAATAGGTGTACTTTTAGATTTTATTTCATTAATTGTATATATCATAAAATCACCTTCAATAATATTATATTTTTATTTCATTAATAATAAGTTTTGTAACAAAAACTTTTTAAATTTAATATACCCGTATACTTCTTATTCCATTAAATGAAAAAAGACAGTGTATCTTTATATATCTGTCTGCAATAATTGTTGTTAATTCCATGGATGATAGTTTTGATTTAATCCAGTGATGTATATGTCACAGCCATAATGTACTATTATTCCATTTATTAATTTTTCTCCAGTTCTATTTGTTGAATTTCATCATAATCCTAGACCACATAATAGATAAGAATACCAGCAACAAACAACACAGTAGAAAATTACTACAGAACAACACTAACACAAAGCTAAAAAAGAATATTCAGACACTCAAAGGATTAAAACAAAGAATATTAGAACAACAAAAAAGATGGACACATAGGAAAGTACTAAAACAAAACACAACATACAACTAAAAAAAACCGACCTCAGAATCAGCAGCAACTTCTATTTCTTTGATTTCTTTTTTGT
>MVJJ01000083.1 GCA_003266145.1 Methanosphaera sp. SHI613 | reverse complement strand
TGTTTAAGTATTTCAGGTGCCATATGTGTTACTATCACGGCAAATGAGTCATCATCCTGTATGTGTTCTATAAATCCTATTATTATTTTTATCGCTGCTTCCAGTTCTGTTATTGATTCAAGCTCATCTATGAGTATCAACTTGTTTTTTTGGCCTATAACTACTGGTATGAATGATGTTAAGAATGTCTCGAAGGCTCCTGCGTTGAGTGAGTGTTTTTTTGTAAAGTAGTATACTTCATTAATCTTGGGAATTACTGCATTTTTGGCACAAATTCCTAAACCCATATAGGTCATGATGGTATGTTGAGCCAAAGTTTCAAGGAGTGTTGTTTTTCCTCCACTATTTGCACCAGTAAGTAATATGATGTTGTTATTTCTATCAAGATTATAATCGATATCTTGCATTAAAATGCCTTCATCTTTTTCCTCTTTTTTAAGTGTCAGATGAAGACTGCCCTCAAGCTGATATTCATCACCGAATGAAGGTATGGTCAAGTCATAATACTTGCTGAATGATGCAAGTGCAAACTGGTAGTCATAATGGATTAGCTCCAACGTCTCATCAATGATTGCATCCTTATATTTTTCAAGTTTCAAACATACATCAAGCTCTGCTTCAAACTTCTTAAGATGACTGTTTGCATTGGCACTTTCCTCAATACGCATAAGCTCGTTGTAATCAATTTCCAATGGATATTTGATGATGAATGCATCAACGTATTGTGATGTTTTTTCATATATCTCATCTTTTGCGACATCAATGTGTTTGTCGAATATCTTCATGATTTTGGGTGGAAGATTCTCATTGTTAAGAAGCTCAAGTACCTCATCACCACTTAAGTCAACATGCTTAATCTCCTCTTTAATCACGTCGTTGGTCTTCTTGGTGACCTCTTCAACAACGTCAATCAACTTAACCGTCGATTCGGATGTGACATTGATGTTATCCAACAGATTAAGAACCTCGTCTATACAGCTGTCCAAGTGCAGATATTTTCTAAGGTTGTAAACGTTTTCCAATACTTCCTTGTTCTGTTTAAAAAATTCCAGTATGATATTGGGCTGAATTTCATGGTCGGGACTTTTATTACTTACGCTGATGATATTGCCTGTCTCACCGGGTTCTGTATTGAAGCTGTTGTATACGTAGACGATAAATTCGAACTCGTTGAAGTCAACCTGACTTTCAACCGCGTAGACATTGCAGTACTTGTTGAAGCCACGTTCAACCAGGTCCATATAATCTTCATAATCCTCACAGACAATTGCATATTCATCATTGAATTTTGGTCTGATGTTCTCATCCAACTCGTGAATATTAGAATACAGTTGTCGGATATATTCATAATCCAAGTCCTTTGTATCATTCAACGTTTGTTCTATCAGTTGCTGGGTGGATTCTATTCGGCCATAATCCTTTGTAGGACATAAGAGCAATATCCTATTTCTGGCATAATCCGTATTTGTAAACGAGAGAAGTCTTTCAATAATATCAGAGTAAATGTTTTTTGATTGTGATGTTTTCAAAAAATCATCTATATTGTCTCCATGCATATACCTGACAATTTCCAAGGCCTTTTGATTACTCAATCCTGGAATGGTTAAAAGCGTGTCAATGTCATAGTTTTCAATGGATTGACAGAAGTTGTCATAGGAACCATATTTTTCAATGATCTTATCAATTAACTTCTTTCCAACACCTTTAATTTCTTCTATATCGTAAATTAAAAACACATCCTGGTGGTTGTTTATAATATTTTTGTGTTAAGTTAAAATAGTACATTCAAGATAATTATTATTAGTTATTTAATTTAAAGTATTTATTTTATTTTAAAATTTTTTTTGGAGAATGAATAATTTATGGATTTTATCATATATGTCCTATTATTATTAATAGGTGGATGCTTGGGTGGATTGATGGCCGGACTTTTAGGTGTTGGTGGGGGAATAATATTAACGCCCATACAGTATGCTCTGCTATTGGCGATGGGTGTACCCAATCACATAGCCCTACCGATGTCATTTGCCACAAGTCTTGCAGTGATATTTGTCACAATGATACGATCAACAAAGAAACATTACGATAATGGAATGGTCGTTAAGGATTATCTTAGGGAATTGATGATACTGGGATTCATGGGAGCTATACTAGGTGCATTCATATCCACACATGTAAATGTAAGATTTCTGGAGATAATCTTTGCAACGATGTGTATAGTGTCGGTTATCAACATGATTCTGATAAAAAATCCCGACAACGATGATAATATCTCAACCAGCAGAATCGGACATATAATGCTTGGTTTAAGTGCCGGACTTCTATGTGGTCTTCTCGGCGTAGGCGGTGGAGTTATAATGATACCTGCCTTGACGGTACTGCTAAGATATCCCACACATAAGGCTATCGGAACATCATCCGCTTCCATTATAGCGACATCTCTTGGCGGATTAATCACATACATAATATTGGGCTGGAACGTTCCCGGTTTACCTTCCTATTCATTGGGGTATGTAAATGTAATTCAATTCCTATTTCTGACGGCAACAAGTACAATCGTATCTGGTTATGCTGCAGGCTGGTCAAAAAACATAGATGCACGGATATTAAAGGCTATGCATATAGTAATAGTGTTATATATTGGACTTAAGATGTATGGGCTATTTTAATTAAAAAAAGTGTTTGGGTGTAAATAGAAAATGGCTTTCTAAAAAGCCCCTATCTATTCTTTTACTGGTTTAATTTTTTCTTAGATTATTCCACTTGCTTCAAGCATGGACTGAAGACCTAATATTATGATGGCCAATCCGCCTATGATTCCAATCTCATCTGCATATTTGATGGCAAGTTGAGTACCGAATTTACCGACAAGCAACCATATGACTACACATATCAAACTTAAAACCAGCAATATTATGGAATTTACGTGGCTTATTGCACCTTGACTAGCAAGTATAAGATTTTCAATGTTACCGATAATCAATAATCCCCAAAAACCATCACAGTCATTTATCAAATTCATATTTTCACCTTCTATTCTGATTTATTTGATTTTTTGTTTTTGTAGACTTCAACTATTGACTGGATACCTAATATGAATATCACTAGTCCTCCGATAAAATCAATGATGTTTGAGTAACGTATAGCCTGTTCTGTCAGTACCGTTCCGATGATAAACCATAAAACTACTATGATTATACTCATAATGCTCAATGATAATACATTTGCCTTCTTCACTTCACCTTGACTTGCCAGATCAGGTTTTCAATGTTACCAAATATCAGCAAACCAAGAAATGGTAAATATTCCTCCAACATGTTTTTCATTCTCCATATTTTTTCATAAAATTTAATTCATATCTTAACATTATATAATCTTATTTAAAATTATATCTACTTGTTATGCTATTTTTTCAAAAATTTAAGTAAACAAAAAAAAATAAGTAAGGGGTTATGGAATAGTCTTTAATTGAAAAGACCTGATTCTTCAAGCTTATCTTCAAAGAACTTGGTACGTTTATCCCATCTCTGTTTAAGCAGAACTGATGCTATAATCATGATAATACCAAGTATCAATAGGAACATGAATGATGGTATGTAATTGCTCCATATGAGTCCAAGCTGTGATTCACGGACAATGTTTATACCATGAGTCATAGGAAGGAATGGATTTATTATTCCAAAGATTGTATTCATAATCTCAACCGGATAAATACCTCCTGTACCTGATATCTGGAATACCAGAAGCAATATTGCTATTCCCTTACCAACTTCGCCGAGCAATGAAGATAATGAATATATTATCGCCATGAATACCATCGATACGAAGTAACATGTAAATGCAAATACAGGTCCATTATAAATGTCAATTCCCAATAGATAACAACCTATCAATGTAACTGTCGTCTGAAGTATTGCTACGATATTAAACAGGGCCAGTTTACCCAAGTACATTTCATGTGGCTTATATTTTGTACCGATACTTGTACCTGTCTTTAACATTACTGTATTAATCAGAGCACCTACCCACATGGATAACACTAAGTAGAACGGTGCAACCTGTGAACCATAGTTATTTGTTGGAAACTCCTCATATCTTTGTAGCTTAACAGGTCCAAGGAAGTAATCCTCAACCTGGTCATCAGTCAGATTCGTAACGGCAGATAACTGATCTGCAGCAGAACCTATTGAATCAGATGCGTTCTGCAATGCTGATGCTGATGAATAACCTAATAATTCTGCACCTGCAGCCAATTCCATTGTACCATTGGAAAGTATATGAACTCCATTTGATAATTCATAAGAACCATCGGCCAACTGTTTTGAACCGCTGGCAAGATCATGTGATCCGCTGGCAAGCTGACTTGAACCGTTTGCTACAAGGTGTGCTCCGGTATTTAACTTGGATATGTTTTGGTTTGTAGCATTTAATTCCCCATCAATTTTATTTAATAATCCATCTATTTTTGATTTATCCTCGTTGTTTTTAATAGCTTCATTTAGACGGGATATATCTGCAGAAATTTTATCGAATCTGGTAGATATGTTATGTGTTCTGGATGCTATTTCCTCAGAGTTTTTGTCAAGTTGATATGCCTTATCAGATAGGTTATATGCAGCATCGGATAAGTTTGCCGTATTGGTTGAAACGTTGTGTGTTCTGTTGTCTAATTCTCGTAGTTCTTTTGCAATTTGAGCAGTATTTGCATCAAGTTTATCCATATCATTGCTTAATTTTGATGAATCTGTAAGTTGTTCCAATGCATTTTTTATTTTATGGTATGTATTGTACAAATCATCTGATTTGGCTGCCAATTGGCCTGTTCCATCAGCTACTTGACTTGCACCACTTGCTACCTGGTCTGCACCGCCTGATAACTTGTTAGCCCCCACGGATATTTCGGTAGCACCATTTGCAAGTTGGTCTGCACCACTTGATACTTTGTTTGCTCCACTTTCGAGTTGGTCTGCACCACTTGCCACTTTATCTGCACCTGCGGATAGTTGGTCTGCACCGTCCTCCATTTTTGCGGCACCATCAGCAAGTCCTGACTGAAGTTCTCCAAGTTTGTCATAAGCTGCAACATTGATAAATGCTACTATTTCTGAGTTTAGCTTATTGAAGACAGCCTTTGAAGCAGCATCAGTTAACTTTGCAGCTACAGGATTGGTTTTTTCATTAACATAATATTCTAATCTGGCTGAGTGTGGTGTATCTGTAGTTATTGATACAATTGATTTACTAAAATCATGTGGAATCACGATACCCGCATAATATGATCCGTTATGGACTCCACTTCTTAACTCATCAGCCGTAACGTATACCCATTTAAAATCAGTATTATTCGATAATGAAGTTATAAGGTCGTTACCTGCGTTAATCGTATAATTTTGGTAATTTGCCCCTTGATCTTCATTTGCTATTGCAAATTGGACGTTGCTTGTTTCTTCATATGGATCCCAACAAGCATAGATATTTATTATACCGTACAATGATGGTAATAATATTATTCCAAGCAACAGTAATATTACAATAGGATTGGTAAATGAGGACCTGAAGTCTCTTTGTATTATTTCGAATATATTTTCTTTACTGGTTTCCATTTTTTGATTATACTTTTCTCTGTTATGGTCAACCTTGTTTAAGAGTCTTCGACTATCATTATCTTCACTTTTTCTCAAATCAAGTTTTTTCATATTCACCCCTCGTAACTTTCATAAGAAAAAAAATAATTGTTAAAAAAAGTATTGGAGACTATAATTCTCCATTTTTTTAAATAGTTATAATATATTTTTGTCGTTGATTGTATATATTTTTTTTAATAAAGGAGTGTTGTGGTTATACAATTATTTGGCTAATTTTGTTGTTTTATCTGTTGTTTCGGATAATTGCATGTATTTAGGTAGTTTTGGTAATCACATTGATTTTATTATCGTATTGATTTTATGATAACTGTTTTGACATTTAATCATTATTTTCAACCCACGTACCATGTCCTGGACATAACAGATAATCCGTACACCTGTCGAGTATAATCTTTCTACAGGCTGAGGCTTTGGTAGAGTCACTGTTGACAGAGCCCATAAGGTATGGTGCAAGTAGGTTAAACTCATACTGTTCCCTGGTAAATCCTTTGATGTTAACGAAGATGTCACCCGTAAATATTATTTTCTTATTCTTTTCAACTATTATGATTTCTCCTTTCAGGTGTCCTCCATTGGATTCATAAATATCAAATGACAATTCATTAAATTCGAATTCTCCAATTTTTTCAAAGTCTTCATCACCAGATTTGTTTCCAATAATCCTAAGTTTCATTAGCTCTGGTGGTTCATATTTTGAGATGATTCTATCCAATTTTATATATGGTTCATGCAATGGATTTTCTTCCCTGAAATCCTTTTTGCCTTCATGTTCCCTTTTGAAGTTGATGAACGTATTCTCACTGACGTATATATTTTCGAATATGTCGCTGATACCGGCATGATCCATATCTGCATGGGTAAGTATCATCTGTTTTTTCATATTGTCAAAGTCATCAAACAACATGTGGAATATGGCCTTCATCTCCTCTTCATAGCATTTAAATCCTGAATCAATGAACAGTAATTCGTTGTCATGCTCTATTATATATGTATTGCCTCCACATGGTGGTTCAATCAGGTATAATGTTGTATCACTTGTAATGGTCTTGTGATTTACACGTGGATTGAATTTATCCTTCTTAAAGTCAATCGTGAAGTTTGCGAATTTTCTGATGTAATTAAATGTTTTGAAGTAATTTTCATGTTTATCCTCAAGTATCTGAAGAATCTTATTCGAGTTGTTAAGAAAGTCGTCTGTCTGTTTTTGTGTCAATGATAATGTTCTTGTCATTTCCTGAGCAAAATTATGATAGAAAGCGCTGTTGTCGATTACCTTCTCTTGGGTATCATAATTAATCGAGACAATCTCACAAAATGTACTTATTTTTTCAATAACTTTATGAATCAGCTCCAAATTTGCAGCGTAAAGTCCTATTTTACAGTATTGATATGATGTATCATTTTCCTGAGTGTTTACGTAGGATATGTTCACGTCGTATCTTTCAAAAACCTCAAGTATGTTTGTCACGGTTCCCGGTATGTCCAGTATTTTAAGAGTAATCAAAACGTCTACTTCTTCACTGCTCTGTTTTAGCAGGAAATTTTTTTCATTCAATTCGATCTGTAGGTTATCAAGGTTTTTTTCATCAGCATAAACTTCAACAAAAACCGTATGTTGGTCCACTATTTTATTGTAGCTAAGACGGGTAATGTTTGCATTATGTGATGATATAATTTTTGATACTTCTAACAAATGACCTGAACGATCTTCTAATCGTAGTATAAATGTCTTATAATTCATATTCCTTTGTCCTATTTTGATTGATTGAAAGAATCTCTCATCTATTTTTAATTTTCTATTTTAAATTATATACCTTTTTATTTTCACATATTTTTTGGTGGTAATCTGGAGAGTTTCTGTTGTCTTTGATTTTTATCATTGCCCAACCTGCCAGCATAATCTATTTATATCTATAATAATAAATCCTATTTTAACGATTAAAGAGGTGTATTTTGATGTTTTGTAAACGGTGTGGCTCGTTAAATAGTGATAACGGCCAGTATTGTAAAAATTGTGGAAGTCCATTGTATGATACTGGTATAAATAACGTTCCTCAACAAACCACAAATTCTAACAATAATAACAGTAAAATCATCATCGTATGCATTACATTGCTTATTATTGTATTGATAGTTGCAGGAACGTTCCTATTATTATCTAATAATAATTCCAACAATGCAATTCCAAACAACACTCCTATAAATTCACAAAATGATTTGTCCCAAAAAAATTCACAGGAAAGCATTTCTCAAAATAATCCAACTCAATCACCAAGCAATGATTATCCATTGGAGATTATAAGCGGAAGTTTCTATACTGGTTCATCATTATCTGATAAGACGAAGTGTTCTGTTTTTGTAGGTGCAGAACATTCCGGAAAACAAGTTAAAATAAGTGTACTTTATAGCAGGGATGGAAATAATTTGAATCAGGGAAAAATAGTGCCTGTTACAGTGGACAGCTCTGGTTATGTTACTGTTTCAAGTGCTGATGCATTCAAGTATTATCCTGATAATGCATACATAACATTATATGACAGCAATGGAAATATACAGGATACACGTAATGTATATATGGATGCAACTGGTGGAACACAAAGCTTTTAATTAAAAGTAGTATATTTATACTACTTGTAATCATTTACTTTTTTTTAATATTTTTTTTCTTCATATTGCTGGTAGGGGTATGCACCAGTTAAAAAACACCACAGGATTAATGTATAAACGGATAATCTCTCGAACACCGGCATGTATATGCTTTTCATGTTAAAAAACATTATCCAGAATGCTATTAATCCGATAATGGCAAGTGTTAACGTGACTTTTTGATATTTTTCAAAGTTTATCATGGACTTGGAAATAACCCCTAATAAAATGTTACCGCCCAATATTGCCATTACGGCTCCAAGGGTATGGTAACCTGACGTTAATGGATTTCCACCATGAATCAGTCCAACAATAATTACGCCAACGGATGTAATCCATGTCAGAATGTAAAATAACTTCTTATTCTTATCAATGTTCTCATTGAAATTGTAATAAACACCTAAAAGTAATGCCAGACCAACTAAGATGAATGCAGAGTTCATTAAAAAATATAACGGCGAGTTTGGGCTTGGAATGCCAAGCTCTGAAATGGTATGTAAGATGTAAGTATTTGATAATGAATCATTAAAAGATAATGCACAAATAAA
>MVJJ01000125.1 GCA_003266145.1 Methanosphaera sp. SHI613 | reverse complement strand
AAGGATACTGTTTGACCAAAGGCCAAGAATACCACATATACCCTTATGAGCTCTAAAAACCATACCACGAATGATATGATTGTTGCATTTATTATCAGTTTATAATCGTTCATCAGATACAGTAAACTATTTTGAAAACCTAGCAAAGAAGAAACGGCCTTTTTCTCCGATTTCTTCAAATCACGAGATGTAAAACGTCTTGCCTGTCTGAAAACCCATTGAATGGTTTTTAATCCAAATTCCTCATTTATTGAAATGTACACTATGAATACCAATGCCAATATAAACAATATCAGTGCAACCAGTAATATTGAAAATAGTGTAGTGTTTAAATGAAGATACAACATCAGATATGCAACTGCAAATATTGCAAGTACCATGAAAGGAAACATGTCAAATAACTTATCTCCCATAACTGTTGCAAAGGTCTTCTTGAAATCTACCAAAGAACTTTTGGTTAAAAGATAAGCCCTTACAGGCTCCCCACCACTACGACCACTAGGCGTCAAATCATTTATCGCCAAACCTACAATGGTCATTGCAAATAATGACAATTCACCATGAGGTATATCCAATGAATCACAGATTAAACTCCAACGTTTATTCCATAATGCCAAAATCACAAATTGTATTATAACAGCAAGAATTACATAATATATATTGGCCGTTTGTATTGCCGATATAATCTTAGAAGGCCCAATATAGATTACCATAGCAACCAATATTATAATACCCACCGATAATAATCCAATTATCTTTTTAAAATCCATATTAATCACAACGATTTTGTATTAAATGATTATTATATACATTTATATATTAACTTATACTAATAATTTAGTCAAATAATAAGAAGCTAAAAAAATCCCTACATAAAAGGTCTTTAAAAGGCAATGACAAAAAAAGAAAAACAATATATCTTTAAAAGATTAATAATATAAATAGATGAATAATAACCGATAATATTTAAGGGTCGTGCTAAACGTGGTAAATATAATAATAGTTGGTGGAGGAAAGGTTGGCATTAGACTGATTGAACTGTTGAAAAAACAGGAAAACTATGACATCACATTAATAGACAACCATCAGGAAGTAATAGATGTCGTTAAGGAAGAATTTGATGATGTAACTATCATAAATGGAGATGCCACAAACAGGAAAGTACTTGAAAAGGCAGGCATAAAAACGGCAGATATAATCGTAGCGGCCACCAGTATAGATGAGGTCAACCTACTAATAGGCATGGTTGCACAAAACTATAACCTAAGTAAGATAATTGCACGAACCGCCAATCCTACACACATTAAAATGTTCAAAAAGCTTGGATTAAACGAGGTCATAAGCCCCGAACTTACGGCATGCAGCAACATCGAAAAACTGATAATAAAGCCGAACATAGCCGACCTTTCAATATCAGGTAAGGGCGACTGTGAACTAATAGATATAACAGTCAAATCCAAGAAGGTTATAGGAAAATCAATCGGCCAAATCAGTCCCACCAAGGATTTTATAGTTATAATGTGTGAAAAGAATAACGAGGAAATGATAGCCAATAATGAAATCATACTGGAAAAGGATGATACCGTGACAGTACTTGTAAAAAGGAAAGCCATTAAGAAAACAAGAAAATTCTTTACCAAAAACAGCCTATTACCCTCCCTATAACTACTTTTTTATAGATAAAACAGGTTCTATTCCGAAATTATTAATCCTAACCCCCTTGATGGATTGCACCAAACATGTATTGTAATACGTAATGATAGGAAATAAGACTATTGCGTAGAATCACCAATATATAGTTAAAGTAAAGTCAAATAAATAACTGCATATTAAAATAATACTGTTGAAAACAATACCCTGATTACAACAAAACATACAGGAGATAAGGCAGTTAATGCTTCAAAAAACAATACAGTAATAAACAATATTCCAGTAGAGCTAGAATATATACTGAAAGTAGATACGACAGAATTTACCATAGGATCAAACAGCTTGATAACAGCCAAGATTTACTATGGTGATGAAGTAGCAAGTAACATTAACAAGGGAAAAGTAACCTTCAAAGTTAACGGTAAAACATTAAAAGATGAGAATGGTAAAGCAATCTATGCTAAGATAGTAAACGGTACAGCCACTATAGAAAATTATATCATACCTGACTCATGGAACTGTGAAAGCACTACAATTCAGGCTATTTACTCAGGTTCATCTGTCTGTGATAAATTATCCAGTGATAAAGAAAAGATTACAGTTACAATTCAAGAACCAGACATTACTACAAGTGATGTTATAGCAACTACCGGCAGTACCGTTACATTAACCGTCCAGATTACTGCTGCAACTCCTGTCAACTCAGGCAAGCTTGTATTTAAGATTAATGGTAAGACTGTTAAAGATGCTAATGGTAAAGTAATCTTTGTAACTGTCGTTAATAATCAGGCAAGTCTAGAATACACCATACCTAACAATATGAAGGCTAACGATTATACTTTAACTGCTATATTTATTAGTAATGAGTATGGCAGGTTGGAAGATTCCAAAACCTTGACTGTAGAAAGTTAATTTTGTGGGATTCCTTTTCCCACATTCACTTTTTTTAAAATATTTGAGTCTTGAATCCTATTTTTTCTATTTTTGCAATACTTTTTTTGTTTTTATAATTATTTTGTCAATTCAATAAAATAATTAAAATTGTCTTAAATACAA
>MVJJ01000050.1:2288-8497 GCA_003266145.1 Methanosphaera sp. SHI613 | reverse complement strand
CAATAAGTCACATAATTATTCATCATTGAATGATGTGGATTAATCTGAATTTTTAGTAAGATTTCTAAACAACATGACAAACACGCTGTTTAATCTATCTGCATGAATAAATGGATATTAAATTATATTTAAGAAGAGTTATTATTTAATCGAATCAACATCAAATGCTCATGTCAAGTAATATAAAGAAATTTGGGAGATAATATGGATAATAATCGTACGGGACTTTTTTCCAATGCCGCGATATGGTTTGGAGTGGCAATTTCAGTTTCGGAAATACAGGCCGGTGTTCAAATAGGTGCCATGTCCCCAGTCAAATCATTATGGCTTCCACTAGTTCTGGGTCATCTGCTTGGGGGAATATTGCTATTTCTCGTGGGGCTTATCGGGGCACGTCTTCGTCAGAATGCAATGGAAACTACCAAATTGGCATTTGGAATTCATGGTTCCAAGTTTTTTGCAGCATTAAATGTTATGCAGTTGGTAGCATGGGTAGCGGTTCTATATGCTCAGGGAGCATTAGCATTGGAAGGCTTGAATCTGCCTGTCTCCTTTGCAATGACATGTATCATACTTGCATCCATCGTTGCAGTATGGGTTTATATAGGATTGAAACGCTCTACAAAGATAACCTCTGCAGTAATGATAATACTAACACTACTGTTAATTGTTTTAACCGTTAAGTTATTTACCATGGGCTCATATGATATTGTAACTCATTCGGCTAACATGAGGTCACTTACTTTCTGGAATATATTTGAGATTTCCATTGCAATGCCCGTTTCATGGCTGCCGGTAATCTCTGATTATACTAAAGATGTAGAAAAACCCGTCGAGGCTACATTCATATCAGCTCTAGCCTATACTATTGCCAGCTTATGGATGTACTTTATAGGTATAGAAGTTGTAGGTATCGGCCTTAACAATGACATAGCACAGGCCATACTTGTTGCAGGTCTTGGCATAACGGGTATAGTGATACTGGTATTATCTACAATAACCACTAACTTTTTGGCCACCAACTCTGCAGGTGAATCCGCAAAGACCATAATCAATCGTCTGGATCCTAAGCTAGCCGGTATTATTGTCAGCGCTTTAAGTGCAGTTATTGCCATTAGTGGGATAATGGATCATTTCATCAGTTTTCTATACTTGATTACATCGGTATTTGGACCTATGGCTGCAGTATTGATTGTATCATATTATCTTGATTCAGCCGGTGAGAAAAATATTTGGATTTGGCGTTGGAATATTCTTTCATGGTTTGCCGGGTTTATTGTTTATCAAGTCGTATCAACTTATGATTCAATATTCTTAGGGCCTACACTTTTATCATTTATCATATCTGCCGTGCTGGCGTATCTGGGAGTAAAATTTAAGAAGAAATAATTTCTTTCCAAAACCCCTCTTTTTTTAGTATTTTCCCGGGACTTTAAGTGGAATCATGCATTCAGATTTTGTTATACTGTTTATTGCTGTGAATATAAATTCATTTATGATTATGACATTTAATGAATACCAGATACTAGATTTGTCATGTGAATGATGATAGAAGAAGTTTAAAGAGGGATGTTTAAAGGTTATATATTCATGGTACTTTTAATCTCGAAAAAAATAACAAATTATATAAATGATATTTTTAATATATATTATTAATATTAAATTACATAGGGATTTTAAGAAATTTTTTTATTAATAAAATAACGGTTGATAATATGGATGAAGAAGGAATCATGTCCGTACAACATATAATTGGTGGTATACTTGCTGGATTTATATGTTTTGGATTTCAAAAAGGATATTTTGGTATAACAAATGAAGTTATAGGTGTAATCATTAGTTTAGTTTTAGTATATCTACTCGGTAAACATGCTGAAAACAAGTATGGAAGAGAAACCATTGGATTAAATTCATGGATCATGAATGGAATAGTACCATTTTACTTTATCTGTATGGTAATATGGATTGTTCTAATAAATTACGTGGTATAATTACCATAACCAGTTAACCTCCCACTATCTCCTTTAAATTTATTTTTTTTACTATTGAAATTACAGGGTATAAATTTATGTGTTCTATAATTGTTGCAGATAATAACTCATCAATAGATGATGTCTATCAAATGTTGGATAAGCTGTCTCATCGAGGACCTGATGCATATGGGGTATATTACAATGCTAAGCTATATCACAACACCCCCATTGATGATTTAAAAATAGAAAATAATCAAGCCGATGATATCATATTGGCCCATAATCTCTTATCAATCGTGGGAGATAATGCAATTCAGCCATTAACATCATCAAATCTTGTACTTGTCGCCAATGCCGAGTTATATAATCAAGAACAGCTGATTAATCAATATGAACTTGATGACTTGAAAACTGACTCAGACTGTGAAGTCATATTAAAAATCATCGAACACTACTATGAAGGAAATCTTAAAGAAGCGGTTATATCAGCGTTGGACGTACTTGACGGTGATTATGCATTCTGTGTCTATGACAAGAATGATTACATCATAGTCCGTGACAGGATGGGAGTAAAGCCAGTGTACTATTCAAACGCTAATGATAAGTTTCTTGCAGCATCCGAAAAGAAGGTATTCAAAGATAAATCCAATGTATTCTCTTTAAATCCAAGACAGGCAATATACAACAATGAATTGATTGACATATCAGATGAGTATCTTCGACGTGAAGATTTAGGGGATGCTTCTGAGATTAAGGAATCATTAAGGGATGCACTCATTGAATCGGTCGATAAGAGAACACGAAACCTTGATAAAGTGGCATTGTTGTTCTCGGCGGGTGTTGACTCTACATTGATTGCCGTAATCCTAAAGCATTTGGATGTTGACTTTACCGCTTATACCATAGGAACACCCAATAGCCAAGACCTGGACTTTGCCAAAAAAGTATCAACTGATATAGGTATCACACTAAAATATAATATAATTTCAAGAGAAGATGTAGAAAAATACTTCCTACCTACATTAAATGCCATTGAAGATAACAACCTTATGAAATTGGGCGTAGGTATGGCAATTAACATGGCAAGTAACCTTGCATCAGTTGATGACAATAGGGTAATCCTATCCGGCCAGGGGGCAGATGAACTCTTTGCAGGATACAACAGGTACAAAAACAAAATAGGCACTCCTAATGAGTTGCTTGATGAGCTGGCATACGACTTAAACAACATGTATCATGTAAACCTGGAACGAGACGACAAGGTAGTAATGTCAAACTCCATGGAACTAAGAGTACCCTTCCTGGATAGGAAGGTGGTTGACATAGCTTGCAGAATACCCGTAAGTTACCTGATAAACTCATCAGAGGACAACCTCCGAAAACACATACTAAGAGATGTTGCATATGACTTGGGTGTTCCCAAAGAAATAGCATACAGGCCTAAAAAGGCGGCTCAATACGGTACTGGAATAGATAAGATCATAAGAAAAAAACTGCTCAGGGATGACACATACAAAAATATGCTCAATGACTTTAAATGTTGATTAAAACACTTTTTTTACAACATGATTGTACTGATTCTGAAACACCAATAAATATAACCATTTTTTCTTATTATTTTTTAGATTTCTTCATTTCCTACTATGATTATATAAAAATCGCTTTCTACTCTCCATATTTTCTATATTTCTTAATCTCGGATTTTCCTTTGTTTATTTTAATATTTGACAATCTACATAGTAATATATACTTTGAACAATATGCTCTTAAGTGTTAAATATAATATTTATTTATTTGACGGCTCTGTAGAAAACCTATACTGAAATGAAAAAAATATTTTTAAAACTCTTTTTTAAATAATTAAAATAGTAATAAATATCCTCTGATTTTTGAAAAAAAGAATATGTAAATTAAATAATCTCTGTTGTAATTGTACTTGTTTTTAAAAAAAGAAAAAATAGAAATAGTTAAAAACTATTTATAGGGTTTTAATATTTTTTGTCAGGATGATTATTTTGGATGTTTCTATTCGTTTAATGTCCAGTAACATCTTTTAGGATATTTGATAAAAGATATTATATAAATACAGGAATTCTTTAGGGGTGATGTTCTTGTTTTTCAGGTGTGTTTTCAGGAAATTGTTGTAATGTAACAGTATATACTCCATGTAGACAGTAAATGGGGTGAAGTACTTGAGCTCCTCTTCAAGATTAAATTTTACCATATGATAGGCTTCCTATTACTAGCTATGTAATCATGAATTAATATAGAATTCACATGAACAAGAGTTAATATCATTAACACATTAAGTTACGGCTAAAGAATCTGGTAATTATATCCATTTTTAGCTAGCATATATAGCTATTTTATGGATTTTTAAAAACAATTAACATTTTCTTATCCATAATCAAATAAAAATTTTTAATAAAATCCACTACATATATAATATTAATAAAAAATCATTGCATTAACTAAAAAATAATTTATTAATTATATATGGTGATGTGGGGGTTATCATATGTCAAAGAGGAGCATATTAATATTTCTAATGGCATCCATTATTCTCTTATCAACATTATCGATGGTAACGGCAGCCGATAAATCAGATAACGTGACAGATGAGGTGGATGTAAATCATGAAATTGAAGTAAAAAGCAGCATAAACGCTCAAAAAACAGCAGATGATAATACATTATCCGGTGATTTATCTGAAGTTTGCCAGTCAAACACTCCTATACAAAAAGATAAAAAGAATATCAAAAACTCAAAGAGAATCATAATCAACAATCAAACATACAATACCTACTTTACCGATAAAAACCTGAATGATAGAGTCTCAAATGGAGACGTCCTTGATTTTCAGGGAAACTTCATAGGCAACTACTCCATGAATATAAACAAGGCAGTAAACATAACATCATCAACAAAAGATGCATATATCAGCTTGAATACCACTGCAAATGACTGGTTCGGCGGAGATGACGTGGCCGCCTTCACAATTACAAAAGACGGTGCATATACCAACGTAAGTGACATATACTTCTTCAATTCACAGATATTTGTCAAAAATTCACATCATATAATATTCAACAACATAACAGCCATAGTAGATACAAGTACAGTAGGACGTGGTGTCGGTCAAACATCAATAAGGGACAATTCAAGCTTTGTCACAGTGGAAAACTCCACATTCTCAACCAAGGACCAATGGGGTGGATGTGTACTGGTACTTGCATGGGCCAATAATTGTACTATACGCTACAACAAGATAATGGGATACGGTGAGGTGGGAAATCTATTCTATCTGACTACATTCAATGTAGAGGCATCCATGCCATGTGATGAAATGGGAAACCTCGACTATAACCTCATAAACGTAAACAACACCTTCGAAAACAATCTGTTGATAGGACCGGGATATGCACAGGGAATGTGTTACGTCATATGTCTAAGTGGTACAAACAACAGAATCATAAACAATACCGTTCTAAACTATAACGGTTCGGGAATAAATGTACAGGCATTTTCATTTGACTATGACATGAAGACACTTATTGCTAACAATACATTAATAGGTTCAAACTTCTTCATGCCAAACGGTACAACAGTAATAAACAATACTGTCACGGGTAACGTATCACTGGGTGCTCGCTGCATAATTGAAAACAACACATTTTCAAACATAAAAATCGTCTACCCGGATACCATATTAGCAAACACTACGGTAGATAATGTACTTCTTACAACAGAGCGAAACAACATAACGATAGAAAACTGTAACATCAGGGGTAACCTGACAATAAGGGGGTCAAGTGTCGCTGAAGTATCATCAAATGTGACAATAAGAAACAATACAATTGGCCAAAATATATTCCTTAATGGATCAAAAAACATTACAATCTACAACAACACCATTGCAGAGCAGATAAGGATATCCGGAAGAAACAGTATCAACAACAATGTATCAATATACAACAATACGATAGTAAATAATGATGAATATACCATAACCGTAGACAAAAAGGTAAGAGGATTAAACATATCTGATAACTACCTGATAGCAGAAAGCAGTATAGGAAATGATTCAATATACTTAAACATTGTCTATGATGATTACATAATAAGAAATGACATGACACACTTCCTATTGAATCAATCAAACTATGACAGGTTCTTTGATGAAAATAAATGTATCCGCAGTGAATTTATGGAAAATAACATAACCTTTGAGATTGC
>MVJJ01000050.1:0-2117 GCA_003266145.1 Methanosphaera sp. SHI613 | reverse complement strand
AATTACAATAGGTTCTTCAATAGTGACGGTACGCTTAGGAGTGAATTTAGCACGGCTAATGTGACCTTAGAGATTGCCGGTAATATGAAAAACAAGAAGTTCATATTCGCAAATGCTAATGTTAACTTTACTAATCCTGGTGGTTATAGTCTGACAAATTCGTCTATTCGTGTCAAGACAAATTCTGTTGTATCTTTAAACAACATAAATGTTGACAGGATAGTTTATGAGTTAACTGATTCAAATTACGATAGATATTTCAGTAGTGACGGTACGCTTAGGAGTGAATTTAGGACGGCTAATGTGACATTTGAGATATCTGGTAACATGAAAAACAGGAAGTTCATATTTACCGGTGGATTGTTCAATCTATCCAACCCAAAGGGATACACTCTAACAAACTCCACAGTAGAGGTCAAATCAGATGCCAATGTAACATTAGACAATATCAACGTTAGCATGGTAACATATGAACTAACAGATTCAAACTATAACAGGTTCTTCACAGCCAATGCAACAGCAAGAACTGACATAATCAAGTCAAACGTAACATTACGGGTAGCATCCAACATCAAAAACAAGAACTTCACCTATACAACATCAAATGTAACGTTCACAAATCCCAATGGATATAACATAACAAGAAGTACCATAGAAATAAAAGCCAATGCAAACGTATCATTAAATAATATAAATGTAGACAGGATAATCTATGAACTGACCGATTCAAATTACAACAGATTCTTCGACAATTATTCAATAGCAAGATTTGACATGCTTAATGACAACGTAACGCTACGGGTTGCCGGTGACATTCATAATAAAAACTTCACATTCACAAATGGAAAACTTAACTTCACCAATCCCGCAAACCATGTCCTTACTAACAGTACCATAGAGGTAAGATCTGATGCGGAGGTAACTATTGAAAACATAAAAGTTCAAATGATACGATATGAACTCTCTGAAAACAACTATCATAACTTCTTTAATGATGATGGAACATCAAGAAGTAACGTTATACACGATAACATAACACTGATTGTCGCATCAAACATCAAAAACAAGAATTTCACATTACAAAACGCTAGGATAACATTCATAAATCCGGCCGGATACACGCTATACAATGCTACACTTAATGTCACAGCCAATGCCGTGGTATATGTCAGTGGATTGACATTCAACAATACCGACAACAGAGTAAACACAATAGTACTTGATTCAAAAAACAACATCATAAACAGTAGTATGATAAATGTAGGTGGTAGTGATGAAATAACTGCATTAGTTATAAATAAGGATAACAACACAATTACAGGCCTAAATATAACTATAAACAACAACGCTTACCAAAAGCCTTCATCAGCAAAAGCCATAAGCATAGAATCAATGGATGCTAACAAAAAAATAACAGCTACACAGATTACAAATATAAATATAGCCATACAAGGTGTAAATACATCCAACCCATTATATCTGACAAACACTGAAGACGTACTCATCAATAATATAACAGTAAACACACACGATGCTCTTGATTCAACACTATTGTCACTGGAAAACTCCAAGGATGTAACTATTATAAATTCACAGTTTGTCTCAAACAATGGTGTAGGATTAATAATATCAAACTCAAATGACGTACTCGTAGACAACAACTACATCAACACGACAAGCGATTACACGGTGGAAGTATATAATTCAACCAGTACCAATGTTACAAACAATGGATTATATGCAATAGTCCAGGAGGGTGATGCCTCAGTAAATGTTGTTGAATCACAAAGCAGTGTTCATGACAATAACCTATTGAACAGTCTAGTAAAGATAACAGGAAAACTGACGGTATACAAGCCAAGCAAGATACAGGTAAAGGTCACAGATCTAAATGGAAATTCCATAAAATATGGAAATGTGGCAATAATGATTCAAGATAACTTACAGGATTCCATCTTTGAAAACGGAACAGCAACATGTACATACACGCCACAGAGTATGGATGATGTAGATGTACTTGCAGTATATACAAGTCCAAACAAACTGCAGATAACAAATAATACGACACTCAAGGTATCCATGATAGCAACTAAGATAGCATTGACATCAGTATCTGT
>MVJJ01000070.1 GCA_003266145.1 Methanosphaera sp. SHI613 | reverse complement strand
CTAACTAATCCAACAACCGAAGCATTTGAAAAAAGAATGGCTGCAATAGAAGGAGGAACATCTGCATATGCAACATCATCAGGACTATCTGCTATATTCTACACAATAATAAACCTTACACAAATAGGAGATAACATAGTATCTGCAGATAACCTCTACGGTGGAACATTCGAACTGTTTGAAAATACCCTAAAAGACTTAGGAAGAGAAGTAAAATTCGTAGACTCCCAATCACCTGATGAATTTGCCGCAGCAATCGATGACAAGACACGTGCAATATACGTTGAATCAATTGGAAATCCAAAACTGGATATTCCTGACTTTGACATAATATCCCAAATAGCACATGACAATGGAATTCCTTTAATAGCAGACAACACAGTAGGAATAGGCTCAGTAAGACCATTTGACCATGGAGCAGACATAATAGCAAGCAGTGCAACAAAATACATTGGAGGACACGGAACCACACTCGGTGGAATCATCATAGAAAAAGGTGACTTCAACTGGGACAATGGAAAATTCCCAGCTCTAACAGAACCGGATGAAACATACAACGGACTCAAATTCTATGAAACATTTGGACCAGCCGCATTTACAACAAGAATAAGAGCAGTACTAGGAAGAGATACCGGAGCAGTACCAAGTCCATTTGGTTCATTCCTATTATTACAAGGACTGGAAACATTAAGCTTAAGAATAGAAAAGCATTCAGAAAATGCATTAGCAGTTGCTAAACACTTGGAAGCACACCCAAAAGTTGCATGGGTAACCTACTCCGGACTAGAAAGCAGTCCAAACCATGAAATAGCATCAAAATATGCTGAAAAAGGTTATGGTGGAATAGTATCATTCGGATTAAAATCAGGATATGATGGAGCAATACAATTTATTAACAATACCGAGTTACTATCATTACTAGCAAATATTGGAGATGCTAAATCACTTGTAATTCATCCAGCATCCACAACACACTCACAGCTAACTGAAGAACAACAATTAGCTACTGGTGTAACTCCTGATTTAATCAGATTTTCAGTTGGAATAGAAGATTTGGAAGACATCCTGGCTGATGTGGACCAAGCACTGGATAAAATAGAATAAATCTATTTTAATATTTAATCTCCAACATTTACTTTTTTTTCAATTATCGTTTAATTATTAATACTTTAAAAATATATACCATGAAATAAATAAAGAGTATTAATAATAAATTAATCAAGTAATAGAGGTGAGAATATGAGCTACGGTAAATCATTAGGTATAGTGAAAACACAATATTACCAAATCGATGAAGATATAGAACTCGAAATCGGTAATAAATTACAAAAACCTACTATTGCCTATGAAACATACGGGACATTAAACGAAGAAAAAAGTAATGTAATATTAGTATGTCATCCATTTACTGGAAGTGCCCATGCTGCAGGTTGGCATGATGGTGATGATAAGCCAGGATGGTGGAATACAATTATTGGACCTGGAAAACCAATAGATACTAAAAAATACTATGTAATCTGTTCTAATGTGATAGGTAGTTGTAAAGGTTCAACAGGACCTAGTGACATTAATCCTGATACTGGTGATTTTTATGCATTAAGCTTTCCTATCATAACAATAAAAGATATGGTAAATGTACAAAAAAAGTTGCTTGATCATCTTGATATAAAATACCTATTTGCTGTTATAGGCGGTTCTATGGGTGGTATGCAAGCATTGCAATGGTCAATATCCTATCCAAGTATGATACGTAATGCAATTGTAATAGCTGCTGGAGCTTATTCAACAACCCAACAAATAGCATTTAACGAGGTACAACGTAGAGCCATACTCGAAGATCCGTTATGGAATCAAGGAAATTATTATAACACTGATTCTTATCCAGAACAGGGATTGTCCTTAGCAAGAATGATTGGTCATATAACCTACCTTAGTAATGATTCAATGCGTGAAAAATTTGGTAGACGCTTACAGGACAAAGATCAATTCAGTTATAATTTCGACACGGAATTCCAAGTGGAAAGTTATCTTAAACATCAAGGATTTTCATTTACAAAACGATTTGATGCCAATAGTTACCTTTACCTTACTAAGGCTTTGGATTACTTTGACCTTCGTGTAAATAATTCACTTGAAGAAGGTTTGAAGTCCATTAAATGTCGAATGCTTATAATCTCAATATCTTCCGATTGGTTATATACACAAGAACAACTTGAAGAATTAGTCATGGTACTCAATTCAATCAACGTCGATGTATCCTATTCTAAGTTAAATTCTGAATATGGTCATGATGCATTTCTTATAGAAAATGGTCAATTGAATTATATCATATCAAATTTCTTATCAAAAGCTCGTGTAAAAGATGTAATGTCCAAGCAAGTGTTAACATTATCAGTTAATCAGGGAATTAAAGAGGCAGCTGAATTAATGTTAAATGAGAATAAAACACACATACCAGTACTCAATGATCAAAATCAATTGATAGGTATAGTAACTGCTTGGGATTTATCTAAAGCAATTGCTAAGGACTCAGATACTATTGATGAAATAATGACTAAAGATGTTTTAACTTGTTATGAAGATGACTCAATTTATGATGTCTCTTCCAAGCTTAAAGAACACAATATATCTGGTTTACCTGTAATTGATTCTGACAATAATGTAATAGGTATTATTACAACTGCCCATCTCTCTAATTTGATTTATAAGGATTAATCTATTTTATTCCTTATTGAATCATTATTGATTTTAATATTGACATTTTTTATATGTTGACTTCTTTGTTTCATTTGACATAGATTGTTGCAATCTAAAGTATCAAATGTTGAGTCAACTTTTATCATGTTGAATTTCATATTTTATTATTTATTCTTTGATGTATTTAAAGGTTTCTATGTTGGGTTATTATTTTCTTCATGTTGATTTTATTTTTCTATGTTGATTTTTCTATTTTTTCATGTTTATTAATGTTGTATTTCATAAAACTCTGACTTCAAGTATTTTCTTATTTATATAAATTATTTATATAATTCATTTGTTTTTAGCTCTTTTATTATCAGTATTTATTCAATTTAATGAATAATTGTTCAATGTTGTATTTACATTTTCATGAATAAAATATCCTATTAATGTTGAATTTCTATGATGAAATGATGCAATTATGATGAATTCAATGTTGTTTAAAAATTATTATGTTGATTTTGATTTAAGGTAATGTTTCATGGAAAAAATAATGTTGAATTTGATGAAACATCAATGATGACTAAATTTTTTAATGTTGAATTGTTGATTTTTAATGATTGTTTTATGATGAATTTAATTTTTGTGGCAAAAATAGTGACTATAACTATGATGATATTAAAAATGTTGGAAAATTATAAAAATCATATTAAAAATATATGGGTGGGGGTTAAGAAAGATGTAAATAATTCAATATTTACATATCTTCAAATCTGTCTTCAAGTTTTTCTAATACACCAGGAAGACTTGTGTATTCCATTTCATCAGAAGGTAATCTGTGAGGTTCGAATGGGCCATGTCTTCTCATGTAGTTAGCAACTTTTGTAGCGGTTTTTCTTGCTTCATCAAATGCTGGATCTGCAAACATGTCAACAGGACCGATTAATCTAGCATTACTTACTTGGAAACCAAGACCTAATACACGAGGTGGTCCGTCGAATCTTACTGGTCTTGCATCAGCTTCAGCACAAGGCATTAAAGGTCCGTTGTGTGATCCTCTCATCCATCCACTTACTAAGTGTGGGAATGCGAATGGTTCTGAAGTTTCTCCACCAGCAGGGAATCCTGATTGTGATCTTACGATTGCTACAGGGTCATCTTTTCCTATGTATTTACCAGCCATTAGGTTTAATCTGTCGGTACTTACGGCTGCTGCAATTTCACCGTCGGATCTTCTGAAGATTCTTTTAATTACGTATCTTCCGGTTGAACCGATTAATGCTAATAAATCATACATTTCATCAGGACAGGACATTGTAACTTTTCTGTTTTCAATTACATCATAAACTTCAAAGTCAAATCCACCGTGTAATGTAGGGTCAATAACTAATCCTGCAGTATTGAATGGGTCTGCAAACATTCTGAATAATGGTAAGTTAAATGCTCCTGGTTCTGTTTTATCACAACAGTAAGCAAAGACAGGGTCTGAGCCTCTTTCTTTAAATTCTATTTCTGCACTACCTGGACCCATACCTTTTATGTTTCCACTGAATGTGTCTGATAATAAGTCTTGACCTGCACCGTATAATTTTAAGTCTCTTGCAATTTCGGTTCCAGCCATGAAAGTATCAAATGCTAATTTGTGTACTTCTTCATTGTCTGGCCCGTTTGTGTGGGTCATGATCATATCAATGTCGTCACCACAGTTGGTTATGTAAAAATCGGTTAATAATCCACTTTCTTTAGCTTGTGCTAACATTTCATTACATTTGTCTTTAAGAGCTTGGTGTGTTACAGCGTGTCCACCTACACTACCAATATCTGCTTTAATAATACTTACAGTTGTTTTCATTTATTATACCTCCAAGGTAAATAATATTCTTCTTTATACTAGATTACTCTAGTCTTGTTTTAATTTTATAAAATATTTTTTTTGGTCTATAATATATGTTAAATCAGTATATTGTCTAAATCAAAAACATTATTTAACTTAAATCTACTCATAAAGGATAAAATAGTAGTATTCATGTATATATTACAGTAAAGCCCATTTTTTAATATTTTATCTAAATTATGAAATTATATAAGGTTATATTTATAATCCTTATGATATAAAATTTTGGTTGATTAAGGCTAGTTTATTATTTTGACCTTTTTTTATAATTTTTTTATTATTGCATCTGTCATGTCATATGTATTGTGATTACCACCAAGGTCTGGTGTTTGGACATTGCCCTCTCGGATAACTTCTTCAACGGCATTGTTGATTAGTTCTGCATCTTCATTTATTCCTAGGTATTCAAGCATCAATGCACTTGATAATATAGTCGCTATAGGGTTTGCCTTATTTTTTCCCGCAATATCTGGTGCTGAGCCATGTACAGGTTCAAATAATCCTGTCATATCTCCTATATTGGCTGACGGCAGAAGTCCAAGTGAGCCCACGACTCCGGCTGCTTCATCAGATAATATGTCTCCGAAGAGGTTTGTCGTTACTATCACATCAAAATATTCTGGTTTAGTTACCAAATACATTGCAGTAGCATCTATATAATAATCATCAGATTTGATGTTTTCATATGAGCTTGCAATATTATAAAAAGTATCCTTAAAAATTCCATCAGTTACTGGTAGAACATTAGCTTTGTGTGAAGCTGTAACCAATTTCCTATTGGTCTTCGTAGCATACTCAAAAGCATATTTTATGATACGTTCACAACCTGCATAGGTAATCTTTCTGATTGCTATGCATTTATCACCATGATCCTCTTCCATGTGAGCATACAATCCTTCGGAGTTTTCACGGATAATAGTAAAGTCAATGTCATTATCTGAATATGATTTGATGGGTCTTTGATTAACATACAAGTCAAGTTCTCTTCGTAGTGTGACAATAGCACTCTTCTGTTGTGGAATGGATGTGACGGCACCGAACAATGTGGCATCGCTGCTTCTGCATGACTCGATAGTATCTTGAGGTAGGTTTGTACCACATTTATCATAACAATCCTTACCCGCATCTTGATATATGAAATCAAATTTAGTATTCAATGTTTCAAGAACGTCAACGGCTGATTGAATAACTTCATTACCTATACCATCGCCTGGAATAACTGTAATTTTAAACATTTCATTTCTCCATTTTTTTTATTAACATTTTTTTATAAGATTGCTTCTTGTTTCATCTTACCTACTTTTATTTATTATCATTTTTCATATTTGAAATATATGATTTAATTAATTATATAGTTAAAAATATATATCTTACGGTACTATAAATTTATAAGGACAAATATAAAATATAGAGTTATATTATTTTAAATTAATTATGAGGAATTATCATGACTGCAGAAGATGTAAGAAATGCTATTAAAGATTTAAACGATTTAGATGATTTTGTAAGATTAGAGGCTGAAAATACCGTTGCTATGAACATGCCTGAGGAAATTGACGTTTTACATGAAGAATTATTAAAACCATATCACAAGACCATCAAAGTCACCCTGATTGACATAGTTAAAAGTTTCAAAGATCCAAAAAGCATACCTGTATTGGCTGAATTATTATATGATAACAACAAATGGGTTAGAAGACATGCAAGTACTGCATTAGCAGAATATGGTACTGACGCTCTTGAAGTATTAAACAAAGAGGCAAAAAGTGAAGATTGGAGAGCACGTGGTCAGGCCGTATGGGCAATCAGTAAAATCGCCGATCCAAGTTCATTAGATATTCTTATAGAAGCATCAAAAGATGAAAAAAGCTATGTAAGAAGTGGTAGTGTACTTGGTCTAGGTGCCATTGGAGGACCAGAAGCTAAAAAAGCATTGGAAGACTTGGTTGAAATAGAAGAAACCGGTTTTACCAAAGTAAATGCTCAAGCTGCTTTAGATGAAATGAAGGAATAACATTTCATATATTCTTTTTTTTAATTTTTCTACTTTTTTTTATAACTTTTTTTTACTAATCCTATTTATTGTTAAATAATGTTTATCCTTCAGATATTGGCTTTAATTGGCCAACTCTTTCATTTAATGAAAACTTTTTTTTAACATGAATAACATAGATTATAATAGTATATAAAAATTAATCAATTTAGAGGGGTTGAAACAAAACATGGTAAAGATTACAATTATTGGTGCTTCTGGTACAATAGGTAAGAATGTAGCATTCACATTGGCAAAAGAAGATCAAATACATGAAATAGTATTGTTTTCAAGAAAAACCAGTAATGATAGAGTCAAAGGTGAAATACGAGATATGTATGATGCATTATCGGCGGATAATATTGACGTGATTTTAACCCCTTCATATGACTACGAGGATATAAGGGGCTCAGAGATAGTGCTGATTACCTCCGGTACTCCACGTAAGGAAGGGATGAATAGGCTTGATTTGGCTATTCCAAACGCTAAAATCGTAGAAGAATATGCTAAAAACATTGCTATATATGCGCCGGATTCAATCATACTGATTGTTACAAATCCTGTTGATGTAATGACTACAATAGCCTT
Source organism: Methanosphaera sp. SHI613 (assembly GCA_003266145.1). Lineage (GTDB taxonomy): Archaea > Methanobacteriota > Methanobacteria > Methanobacteriales > Methanobacteriaceae > Methanosphaera. The sequence continues at coordinate 5,796 of MVJJ01000070.1, read as the reverse complement.
GGAAGCCAGTGGATTTGACAAGTCACGTGTAATCGGTCTTGGTAACCACTTGGATTCCTTGAGATTAAAGGCAATGCTTGCAAAACATTATAACATCAACAGTGGTGAAATACATACAAGGGTTATCGGAGAACACGGGGATCATATGGTTCCATTGCTTAGTTCCACGACAATCGGTGGTATACCATTGAAGTATTTCGTTGAGGATTCTGATTTGGATGTTCATGAATTGGTCAAATCTGTAAAGTCTGCTGGTAATAAGATTATCAGTAAAAAGGGTGCAACAGAATATGGTCCTGCATATGCTATATCAAATTTGATTGCTACAATCGTCAACGATTCCCATAAAATATTAAGTGTTAGTACCTATTTGGAGGGTGAAGTTGAGGGTGTCTATGATGTATCACTGGGTGTTCCGGTAATTTTATGTAAACGAGGTGTTCAAACTATTGTTCCTGTTAAGATGGCTGATGAGGAACGATTGGGGTTCTTTGATGCCGCACGTGCTGTTAAAAAGTGTACCTACAAGATTAAGGACACTTTAGATATGTGATAAATCATTATGTTTTATTGATTTATTCTTCATAATTAATCATTAAAAATATAATGTCAATTATATAATTTTTATTTCATTTTTTTTTAAAAATTAATAAATATCCACATGTAACTTATTCAATAATCTCTTTTTTTATAATAATTCTAAACATTGTATATAGAAATCTTTAATTTATTTAAAGATAAATATATATAAGATTAAAGTTAAACTATTATTAAGATTTAGTTTGATTATAATTTTTTTAATCAATGTATATCTTTAAGTAAATATGAGGTAAAAAAATGAAAGTTGCAATAATCGGTGGAACAGGTGCACAAGGTTTAAACATAGCTAAAAGATTAGCTATCGCTGGTGAAGATATAATAGTCGGTTCAAGAACTGAAGAAAAAGCATTGACTAAAGTTGAAGAGGTTAAAGAATTATTGGCCGACTATGATATAAAAATATGTGGAATGGCAAATGAGGATGCTGCAAAAGAAGGAGAACTATTGATTTTAACAGTACCTCTAGCAGCTCAAAAATCAACCTTAAATTCAATAAAAGAATTTGTGGATGATAAAATATTAATCGATGCAACAGTACCACTTGAAACTGCTATAGGTGGATCTCCTGCAAGATTTGTCGATTTAATGGAAGGATCAGCAGCTGAAAGAACAGCCAAAATCCTTAAGAAAACAAGTGTAAAAGTTGTATCAGCATTCAACAACATAAGTAATTCACACCTGGAAAACATTCCAGAACCTATTGACTGTGATTGTCTTGTATCTGGTGATGACAATGAAGCTAAAAAGGTTGTATCAGAGTTAATCGAAAAAATACCTGGTGTAAGATGCATTGACTGTGGAAAACTAGAAAAAGCACGTATGGTAGAAAAAATCACTCCACTGCTAATTGGATTAAATATCAAATATAAATCCCACTATGGTGGACTAAGAATAACGGGTATACCACAATTTGATGAAAAATTATAATTTTCATCCAACCTACTTTTTTTCTTTAAGTTTTAATCAATTTAGCTCCTTTTTTTCTAATTAATATAAAATGGATTATATTTGTGTATTGATGGTCAAATGTTATTAATCAATAATAAAAAAAAATATTTAAGAGGGGAGTTTAGTATGTGAGGAGTTACAGGGCACTTTCGCCTCTTTCTCCGGTTCTGATTCTGATTACTTCTTCAATGTTTCTGATGAATATCTTACCATCACCGACATGACCGGTACGTGCTGCCTTACATATGCAGTCAATAGCTTCTTCTGTTTTATCATCCTTAACAACGCTTATGACCTTGATTTTTGGAAGTAGGTCAATTCTATAACTATTTCCACGATATTTTTCTTCAACACCCAATTGTTCTCCGCGACCCTTGACCTCTTCCACGGTTATACCTTTACATCCAATCTCTTCAAGGGAATCCTTCACCGCATCCAATCTTTCTGTTCTTATTATTGCTGTTATCTCTTTCATCTTATCAGCCATCCTATATTCTGTAACCTAACTCCTCATGTTCGGTCATGTCCAATCCGTCGATTTCTGTTTTCTCATCTACTCTAAGACCTACTGTTTTGTCAAGTACTATTGCAATCACATATGTCAATATGAATGAATAAACGGCTACTGCCACTATGCTTATTATCTGTATGACTACTTGTGTCGGATTTCCATAAAGAAGACCGGCTACACCGTTAATGGCTGGTGAAGCGAATACTCCTGTCAGTATTGCACCCCATGCACCACTCATTCCATGAAGTCCAAAGGCATCCAACGCATCATCATATCCGAATTTTGGTTTTAGGTATGATATTGAATAGTATGAAATAAATACCGTTGTTATACCGAATATTATTGAGCTTCCCACGTCAACATATCCTGCCGCTGGTGTTATAGCTACAAGTCCTGCTATGGCACCTGTTATTGCGCCAAGTACTGTTGGTTTTCCACTTTTATATATGTCTAGAAGTACCCATGTTATCATAGCAGCTGCTGCAGCGGTATTTGATGTTATCATTGCATTTGCTGCCAGTCCATTTGCCGCTAGTGCTGAACCTCCATTGAATCCGAACCAACCAAACCATAGTAAAGCTGCTCCAAGTACTGCATAACCCAAGTGGTGAGGCAGTAATCGGGTGTCTTTTCGAGGACCTAATAAGATTATCAGTGCAAGTGCAGCAATTCCTGAGTTAAGATGTACTACTGCTCCTCCTGCAAAGTCCAATGCACCCAGTTGAGCTAGCCATCCTCCACCCCATACCCAGTGAGCTACCGGTATGTATACAAGTGTTATCCAGATTGCCGTGAATATTATCCAGGTTTTTGCTTTCATTCTTCCTACTATAGCACCGGATATTAATGATACGGTTATTGCCGCAAATGTTGCTTGGAATATTACATATAATAATTCTGGTATATGTGTCTCGGGATGTATCATGTCTATAGATATTCCCTGTAGCAGTAAATTTGTTGGTATTCCAATAAATCCACCTATCGTATTACCAAATGCAAATTGATATCCGTAGCATACCCATATTACACAGGCTATGGAAAATCCGATTAATGATAGGAATATCGTGTTTAGCACGTTTTTCTTTTTACTCATTCCTCCATAGAATAATGCCAGACCGGGTAGGGTCATTATCATAACCAATGCTGTTGATATGAGTATCCATGCCGTATCGCCAGTATTCAGTAATGGTTCTGTGATCACTTATTAATCCTCCTTTATTTCTTATTTATATGTTGTATGTTTTATTTCTTTCTTTTTCTTAAAAATTATTTCATAAAATATATCGGAAATAGGAAACATACTTCCGATAATATTAGTTTTAGAATCATAGTATATAAATGTTACTAATACATATCCAAAATTAATAAAACCGCGGTAATGAAGTATCATTGTTAAAAAAAATTAAAAAGATACAGAAAACGTCACAAAAAAGAAAAAAATTAAAGGGGTGTAAAAAAAATTACATGTTTTTGCCAAAAGCATCCTGAATAGCAGCTACACTGCTACCAGCATCAAATTCAAATCCAAACTCTCTTAAAGTCATTTCAAGACAAGTGAATGTCATAGCCAGTTCATGTAAACCTGTAATACCCATATGACCAATTCTGAATACGTTACCGCTAAGGTGATCCTGACCACCGGCAATTTCAATCTGGTATTTGTTTCTCATGGTTCCACGAAGATCGCTGTCGGTTACTCCTTCAGGCATGTTGATAGCTGTTAACGTGTTGGAACGGTCACCTTCACGTGCAAATAAGCTAAGTCCTAATGCTTCTGCTGCAGCACGGGTTGCTTTAGCACCTGTGTGATGACGTTTGATACGGTTATCCAATCCTTCTTCTAAAACCATACTTAAAGCTTCGTTCATAGCATATGTCATTGAAACATTAGGTGTGTATGGTGTTTGAGGTGGGTTTTTGGAACCGCTTTTTCTCATTTTCTTCATGTCCAGGTAGTATGTAGGTGAATCAACATCATCAATTACTTTCCAAGCATCATCACTAAGGGTAATTGCTGCCATACCCGGTGGTGCTGCAATACATTTTTGAGAACCACTAAGACATATGTCAATTCCATAGTCATCCACTTTAACAGTATCTCCTGCAAGTGATGAAACAGTATCAACAACGAATAATGAATCGTAATCGTTTACAATTTTACCCACTTCTTCAATAGGGTTGACAACTGCCGTTGAACTTTCATTGTGAATCATTGTAACGGCTTTAACATCATCATTTTCTTCGAGTGCCTTTTTGATTTCATTAGGATCTGCTGCCTGACCCCATGGTACTGTTACTTCTATTGATTCTCCGCCAAATACTTCCGTTAATTGTTGAAGCCTTTCACCAAATTTACCTCCAACAACGTTTATAACTTTATCACCTTTTTCAACGATATTTGCAATAGCAGCTTCCATTGCTGAAGTTCCTGATCCTGTTAATAGGTATGATTGATTATCTGTCTGGAACACTTCAGACATCATAGCGGTAGTTTCAGCTAGGATTTCACCATAAACAGGTCCTCTGTGGTTTGTTATAGGTTGTGCCATAGCATCAAGTACTCTTTTAGGGACGGTAGTTGGTCCTGGAATCATTAATAATGTATCTTCCATTGGGTTTATCCTCCAAATATAATAATTTAATAAGTAATTCTATAATAAGGTTTTTTTAGTTATTTACTTTAACTTTTTTTTGAATAATTTCCAAAAGTTAACAACCTACTATATTAGTTTTATATATGTTGTTCATTCTTTTTTAATCTTTTGATAAATTAGAAGTACTTCCCAAAGGAGTATACATAAATCTCAAAGTATTTCAAAATCATATTATATATAGATAATAAGACTACCCAAAAAAATAATTAAGGCAAATCAAATGATAAATGTAGAATACAACAATTGGAACAAATGGTATGATAAGGTACTGGCTGATTTTAACTACAGTCAGGAGGATGATGAACGCTCTGCAATACTGATAAACTCACTGATTGACGAAAAGTATTCTCCAGATATACATGGTACTGATAAATGCATAATATTCGGTGCAGGACCATCTTTAAAAAAACATTTGGCCCTGATTAAAGAGTCATTAGATATGGAAAGTCATATTATAATCGCAGCTGACGGAGCCACAACGGCACTTATAGAAGAGCAAATAATTCCGGATATAATAGTCACGGACCTCGACGGTAAGATGGATGATATAATATATTCAAACCAGCACGGATCAACACTATACGTACATGCCCATGGAGATAATATGGATAAGATAAAAAGATACATTGGCAGGCTCGAACATGTCATTCCCACAACACAATCAAATCCTGTGGGTATCGTTGAAAACTACGGCGGATTTACCGACGGTGACAGGGCAATACACATAGCAGTATACGCTCTTATGATGAAGAAAATAATTCTTGCAGGAATGGACTTTGGAGAGTACACCACCAGATACTCAAGGCCCGACAACAAGAAGATGATAGAAAAGGCCGACAACATCAAGAGATTAAAACTTGAATATGCTCAACGGATAACAGATGATTTGATAAGAAACAATCCTGATGTAGAATTCATATTCCTAAAGTAATGATTTTAATATCGCACTACTTTTTTAAAACAGTAGGATATCCATTAGCCACACCAAATAAAATACTTCTACAGATATGAATATAATCTCAGATATTTTTCTCTCATTTATTTAGTAAAAATGATTATATTAAGGTTAACTCTTTTAAAAAT
>MVJJ01000116.1:472-15109 GCA_003266145.1 Methanosphaera sp. SHI613 | reverse complement strand
TTTTTTAAAAAAATAAAAGAGTATAATTGTTTATTTATTATATTATTATAATATAGTATATTATTTATTATTATATTATTATATTATTATTTATATTATATTATATTTATTATTTATTATTATTTTTATTATTTAATTATCATTTACTTTTAATTATTCTTATTAACCATATTAAGAAGCTCATTTTCAATTTTAAGATTTTTTTCTTTTGAAGATTTTTCATTTTTTGAAAATTTTTGGGGTATCTTCTACAATTTTACACTTGAAATATACGTCCCTCTCTCTAAAGCTTTTTATACTATAAAATATAATATAATATTATCAAATTTTTTCACTTGAATTATTAATATTACAATTAATTTTTTACTTGAAACATATGATTAAAATTATAAGAGGACAACAATGAACATATTTGAAGAATTAAGCAACAAAAAATCAGTATTTAAAACCAAAGAGTTTCTAGATCATCGTTTCATACCAGAAAATTTACCACACAGGGAAGAAAAGTTTCAATTGATTGCTCAATATTGGGTCGAAGCATTAAAAAAAATAACACCACCTGATGTCACAATTTACGGAAAGACAGGTACTGGTAAAACAGCAGTTGTTTCATATGTTAAAAATCAACTAGAAGAAATAGCAGCAAAAGAAAATTTAAACATTAAAATTGAATACATAAGATGTACTGATTACAATACAGAATATCAGATACTCGCAAGACTATGTCAACAGTTGGGAAAACCCGTACCATACAGAGGATGGACTAAAGCAGAGGTAGTAAATACATTTAGGGCATTATTTAAAAAGAACATACTTGGTGAAAATTTAATATTAATTGTAATATTAGATGAAATTGATGTCATCCTTAAAAATGATGGTGATAATATATTATATACATTAACACGTACTGACAATGTATCCATAACATCCATAAGTAACTATGTTGACTTCAAACGCTTCATCAAACCAAAAGTGAAAAGTAGCCTAAGAGATCGTGAAATAGTATTCCCACCATATAATGCACAACAATTAATTGATATTCTAAAAGAACGATCCAAACTATCCTTTAATGAAGGAACGGTATCTGATGGAGTGATAGCATTATGTTCAGCTCTTGCAGCAAAAGAAGAAGGTGATGCTAGATATGCTCTTGATTTACTTAAAACATCCGGTGAAATCGCCGATGAAAAGGAATCTGACATAATTGAAGAAAGCTACGTTAAAGAAGCTAAAGATAGAATTGAACACAATAAAATAATTGATGTCATAATGACATTACCAATACAGCAGCAGAAAGTTTTAGAAGCCATTACTGACTTGACAAAATCACGTGATGAAATAACATCCGGTAAATTATATGAAAAATATCAGGACCTGGCAAAAAATGATAAAGTATCATACAGACGATTATTCGATTTCATCAATGAATTGGAATTATTAGGCCTAATCTCTGCTAACACAGTTTCACGTGGACGTGGACGTGGAAGAACAAATGTCATTACACTTCAATGTGACACTGACCTAATTGATAACGCTTTAAGTTACAGAACTTAAATTTCATTTATCTCTTTTTTTTAAAATTTTTTTCTATTTTTTATTCATAAAAAAAGTAGTGGGGTTGATTTAGTCTATTATTGAATCAAGCAGTGCCATTCTAACAGGCACACCATAAAATGCTTGTTTAAAATACATTGCATTATCCAATTGATCCACATTAAAGTCAATCTCATCAACTCTAGGAAGAGGATGCATAACTATTGTATCAGTATTTTCCAGATTCTTTTTATTTAATGTATATTGACCTTTTACTTTTAAATATTCCTTTGGATCTGGGAATCTTTCCTTTTGGATTCTTGTCATGTAAATAACATCAACTTTGTCAATATTCTCAATCAATGATGATTCAATGCTGTATTTACAATTCAGTTTATCTAAGTCATCTAATATTTCATCAGGCATTCTAAGTTGATCAGGTGATATGAAAATTATTTCCACATTATACATCGCAAGAGCATATACTAAACTATGGACAGTTCTACCATACTTTAAATCACCAACAATCGCGATTTTAATATTATTCAATTTACCTAATGATCTTTTTATCGTGAACAAGTCCAGTAATGTCTGGCTTGGATGTTGACCTGCACCATCTCCGGCATTAACCACTGGAACATCCACATTATCTGCTACAAATCTTGCAGCACCTTCCATATCATGTCTTAGGACTATGGCATCTGAATATTGTGATAAAATTTGGGCAGTATCATATAATACTTCACCCTTTTGCACGCTTGTTCCTTGTTTCTGATTAAATCCAACCACATCTCCACCCAATCTTTTCATTGATGTTTCAAATGATAATCTTGTACGTGTAGACGGTTCATAAAACATGACACCCAGAAGTTTACCTTCCTTTGAATGGCATACCTTTTGACTTTTAGCAATCGGTTCCATCTCTTCTGCTAGATTAAGTATATAATCAACATCACTTTTTTTAAAATCCCTAATTGATATAATATCTTTCAAATCAAAGCTCATTTTAACACACTCATTTAATTAAATTTTTCTTGCAAATGTTATATAACCGGTATGGCCAGCCATTCTACTGTTAGGTCTTGTTTTATTATTTTTAATCTCAAGTTCCCTTACATTACCCTCTCTTATCTTTATATCCTTGAAACCTGCAATTTCCAATTCCTTGAATACTCTTTGGAACTGTTCTACATATGGAGTGTAAACTGCTATGTAAGAACCGACCTTAAGTATTCTGTATGCATCTTTTATAACCTCATGTGGGCTGGGTAAATCTAGAAATACCAAGTCAACACTATTATCTTCTTCATTAAATCCTTCGGTAACATCTTTGTGATTCAATGTTATGTTTTTAAAATCAGTACCATCTATATTCTCCTGAATTATCTTAACAAAATCTTCCCTTATTTCATAAGTAGATACATGTCCTTCTGGTCCTACAATATTGGCAAAAAATAATAAGCTACTTCCCGCACCGGTACCTGATTCAACTATCTTGGATGAATAACCGACGCCGGTAAATCCAATCACCAAACCTAAATCCTGAGGAAGCAATATTGAACATTTCCTCTTCATTAAGTCAATGTAATCATTTATGTTCGGATTTATCACAGTATACTTCTTACCCATATGAGTCTCAAGAACATCACCTACTTCTGCATTGATAATATCCTCCTTTGGTATTACACCTTTCTCACAGTGAAATTCCTCATCATGTACCACATATTTTCTATTTTTCTTATCTATTATCATCTTCATGGTATTGATTCCTATTACTATTTTATTCTTTAAATTTTTAATACTTTATTCATTAAATTCTTTTTGTGATATTTCTATAATTGACTTGGCAGTTTTTTCACCGATTCCTTCCACTTCTTTTAACTCTTTCTTATTCGCGTTAATTAAATTTTTTATAGTCTTAAAATGTCTTAATAAATTTTTAGCATTCACAGGTCCTATTGATGGGAAACTTTCCACTATAAACAATTGCTGCTCGGGTAACATGACAGGCTTTGTCTGTGTTCTTATGCTCACTTCCTTTTTAGAATCCTTGTCCTGCTGACGTAGAGCTATTCTCTTTAGCATAAATGCAGTATCAGTTTCATTTTGGGTCTGTATAATTGGTATCTTAAAATCTATGGCTATTGATGCCAATGCCCCTCTGATTGCATTTGGATGTAGAAATGTGTGATATATATTTTCTCCTTCAATAATCATCAATGGATTGCTGCAGTTATTTGTCAATTCTTTTGCTTGCTGATATAAACGTTTATCCGTTATAGACTTTGAAAAATCTTCTACTGTCTTTCTTTCGATTATTATATCATCCGTTATCTGATAATCACCTACACCCATATTTTTTACTCTGATTTCACATTTAATTTTATCCAATTCTCTCATCATGTTTGAATTCTTTTCTCGATAATCAACGTATATCACAACTTCAGCATCATCTTCAGTTGTAAATTCCTGTTTGTATGGAGTCACATCCTCTTTTGGTGCGACGTAGTTTTCAAGTGTAATCTTATCGTTTCTGTATGAATTGTATATGTTGTTTTTCATAGCCCTTTCTTTTCTTTGACTGGACCAGTAATATGATTCATCAAGAGTACCCTTTGTCATAAGTATGAACATTTCACCTTCATGTTTACGACCTGTACGTCCTTTTCTTTGAATCATCCGTATTTCTGATGGTACAGGTTCATATAATATCACATAATCTACTGACGGTATATCAATACCCTCTTCAGCTACACTTGTTGATATCAACACATTATACTCTTCGTTTTTGAAGGCTTCAATTGTTTCAATCTGTTTTTTCTGACTTAATCCCTTGTCGTTATCATGGGATGCCTGGCCGTAGAAACGTAATGATTTGATTTCATTTTCATTACAATATTCATGGATTGTCTTAGTCGTATCCCTAAACTGACTGAATACAATAATCTTATTTGTTTTATCTTCCTTCATTATCTGTTTAATCAATTCGACCAATCTGATGATTTTCGGATGATCTTTTCCTTCATCAATATATCTTCTTACCAGCATAACTGCCTTGTTGAACTTATAATCATTCTTGAGTGATCTTGAAGCCTTTGTCTTTTTCTTTTCAAGTCTTTTGAAATAATTGTTTAATGTTTTAAGTGTTTGAGTCTCAAGAAGTTCCTTTGAATGCATAATGTTTATTACTTCAGTAAGCAGTGAAATTCCAGTGAAGTACTCCTTTTTAGGCATACTTTCTGATGCAATTTTCTGTTGGAGTCTTGATTGTTCTACAAGTATCTCTCTTTTTGACGGTTTTGCAATTGAATCTATAATGCCTAATTTTTTCAGAGTCTGTAATCTTAGTTTAAGACTTTCATCCATCAGTTTCTTTACTTCCTGCAGTTCCGGTGTCAGTTTTACCTTAATCCATTTTGTCTGTATCTGGTTAAAGTATGGTGCCACATCAGGATCATCTTCACTTTTAATAATAATTTCATTTACATATATATTGTGTGACACTTCTTTGATTTTTTTCTCTTCCCATCCAGGAGATGCAGTTAAGCCTAATATTAATTGATTTTTTGCCTGCTGTACATATTTTTGTGCAAGGTAAACATAAGAATATGAACCCACTGCATGATGACATTCATCGAAAATAATCAGTGACACATCCTTAAAATCATATAACCTTGATATTATATCAGACTCTATTGTCTGAGGAGTTGCACATATAACCTGATTGTCGTTCCATAACTCTTTTCTGTCTGCAGGCTTATCATTTCCCGTTAGACTGGCAACGGATGCATTGATAAAGTTCTTGAAACTCTTTTCATGTTGTAAAGTCAAAGGTTTACTAGGTGCTAAAATTAGTATTTTACTATTTTCGTAGTTTTTTAATCTTTCAGCAGTAATCAAAGCAGCAACTACTGTTTTTCCCATAGCAGTAGGTGCGATAATCATAGTATTTCCTTTTTTAAGGACACTCATTGCCAAGTTCTGCTGATAACGTCTACCTTCAATAGTATTCTTATTTATGTATTTATGTTCAATCCAGTTATTCATTAATACATTCTTTGTTTTAAATACTTAATTAATTTTGGTTTTTGATTAAATTATTATAAAAAAATTCAATGTACATCGTGTAAAAATAATATTATTAATAATTTGGAGTTTAAATCAAAAAATAAATAAAAAAAGGGATGAATAGACTTATTCATCTATATCGATTCCTGCTTTACCAACTAATCTACCTATGATTAAGGTAACTACAACAGCTACTATTGTTACAACTACAGCATAAATTAACATTCCAGTAACAGCTGAACCGGATTCTCCGATAACTTCTGTGATTAATGCTTCAATAGCTCCATTCCAAGCGGAACCTGCAACAAATGCAAATGCAGTTGTCATAAGGACAGATATAGTTTTTAAAATTTCTTTATGTACTTGATCAGCCATATGATTTCCTCCTTAAAATCGATAATAATAATTATATTTTTTATTACTTTTATATTTTGCATAATTTTAGAAAAATTATTCTTTTATAATCATATTGATTAAATTTTCGCAGGTATCATAGACAACATCCAATTTACACATATTCGGAACATAGTTGGCAGCCTTGGCAGAATTCACACCTATGACCTCATAGTCCAAATCTTCAACAGGTGCAACAACCATACACGTATCTGATACAATCTTTCCTCCTGCCTTTTCTATGATACTAAGATATCCACATTGTTCTGCAATTGATTTAACGGCCTTGGATGTGCATATCCATAAATCTTTGGATAATTTCTTACCCTTAAGAATCTTTGCAACCCTCTGTATTTCAGTAATAGATGCATGAGGACATCCTAAGCATACTAAATCAGGTATCTTATCTGTAGTGGTTAATTGTTCCACATTATCCTTGATAATACTGGAATCCACTTCTATAACTTCCAATTCCTCGAAGTTGTCATGATTTTTGGCAAATTCATATTCTGGGGTGATGTTTTCCGCATGATACATGCTTACGGCACCACTTGAGGCAAGTGCAGCACCCAGTAATTTCAAATTGTTTCTACCAGGATTTGAATTTAGCTTAAAGTATGGTTTTTTGTCATTGACAATCTGTCCAACATAATAACCTAAGGCACCGATTTGTGCTTCATTCTCAAAGTCAAAATCCACATCAAATATGATGTCTGCTTTTCTGTTGTCCTTGATATGATTTGCATAATATGGTGTTCTTCCTACAATAGCAGCAAGAAGTGCACTTGGTCCACCTTCACGGTTTGTACGAGCACCTATAACACTGTTAGCGTAACACACGGCTGATGATTCGCTCCAAGCTATATGATCATTTAGCATAGGTGTATTTCCAATCAGGTAAGGTGTACATGTACAAGTACTCATAACTCCTATACTTTCATATCCTTTTATGATGTCAATCTGCTTTTTTGTAAATTCTTCACTGAAACCTAATTCTTTCCAGTTTTCAATATCTACACCGGCGGGATTAAGCATACATTCGAGTGAAATATCTGCCTTTTTACCTAAATCAACAACAAAATCAAGTCCTGCATCACCTATTGTTTTATAACTAACACCAGATACCTGTGCTGATGTAATCGGAATCATCTTTTCAGCATCATATATCTTTCCTAGGCTTACAAGAATTTCCATAGCTTCTGCTTTGCCTTCTCCGTACTCCCCATTTATCATATCTTCTTCATACTTCGTTAGTTGCATAATAATCACTTGTAATATTATCTATTCGTTAATTTGATATTCGACCATTTCATTTACCAGGTTGATAAAATTATCCATTTGGTCAAACGGTATTGTCGCACCTGCAGCTATATTATGGCCTCCACCTGAGCCATTAAAGTTGTTTGATGCTTGGTTCATGATTTGACCTAGATTAACTCCCTTGTTGACCATGTTGTCAGTAGTTCTTGATGAAACTTTTATTAAATTATCCATCTTCATCATACTTAATATCGGCTTGTCAGGTAATATTCCCAATTCAATACCTATACTGCTTACTGCAGCCGCGACTTGCTTATGCTGTTTATCTTCAGTGTAGATATATTGAATATGACTTTTTTCAATACTGCCTTCACGTTTAACCCATTCTACACCTTTTTGCATGGAATTTGCATAGTCAGACAGTAATTTCAATGCATAATCCATCTGATTATATTTACCTAATTCAATGCTTACTGCTGCAGTATATTCCTTGTTTTTACCACATGCATTTAATAGGTTGGAATACTCTTCAATATTTCTGAGTTCTCCTCTAATGTTGGGAATATGATATACTTTACCATAGATGTCTTCATTGATATTAATCAGCTCATCCTTAAGCTTATCATATTCATCCTGGGACAATTGACTTAATGATTTGGTCTTATCGATGTTGAGATTGTCTAAAAATTCATTACATTTGTCCATATCACCGGATAAATCCTTTAGAACAGGTGTATATGTATAACATATGGATTTGTTTAAGCTTTGACTGTTGGCGTAAGCCAATTTCAATTCATCCTTAACTTCCATTGTGTTATGTTCAATAGCTTCATCTAAAATAAGTTTATTAATACCTGTAGGACCATTCTTAAATTGCATATCACCGTATGCACCAGTTAGTGCAAGACCTGCCAGTTCATAATATTCAAATCCATGCACTGATAAATATGATAGTCCTGAACCACTAACATCTTTGGTTCCGTCAATGTTAAAAATATGAGGATTTACATGAATCATGGTATTGTTGTCTGATTCTATTTCATAGTCTCCACCATCAGGTACCTGATGATGATCAGCCACTACAACATCACCTTTTAGCTTTGATATGCTGTCTAAACATCCACTACCCATATCTGAGAAAATAAATAATTTATACCTTGACTTAGTAAGTTCCTTTACGTTACTGTTTCTAAGACGTGGTAATATTGTAATATGGAATCTACCACCTGCCTTTCTAATGGCATTTGCCAATATTCCGGCAGATGTTAGTCCATCAGCATCATTGTGAGATATTATTCTCACAACGTGCTGTTTTTCAATATGTGATCTGATAAGATCACAAGCATCATCAGCCCTATTTAACAAGGAGTGCTGCTGTTTTTGGATCATATCTCCATCCTTCAGGAAGAACATTGTTTTTGGTGTAGTATTTTACAAGTCTTCTGATTTTTGATTCAATTTTCATTAAACCTCTTCTTGAGTGAAGATCTTTAGGATTTTCTTCCATGTGTTCTCTTATGTTTACAGCTCTTTTGATTAAATTTAATAAGTCTTCAGGATATTCGAAGTCTTCGCCGTTTCTTTTTAATATATCTGTAATTTTTTCTCCAACTACTACTTTTGTACTTGGAATACCATATTGGTCTCTTAATGTAATACCGATTTGGCTGGTACTTTGTCCTTCTTTGTATAATTTTGTAATAATTTCTTCGATTTCTTCAGGGCTTTGTTCTACCCAATTTGGTTTTTCTGCCATATTATTATCTCCGTTTATTTTTATAATGTATTTTATATTATATATTAAAAAATTAGTTAATATAATCTATTTAGCATATAATATAACAATTTTCATTGTTAAATGTCCTCTTTGTCCGAATACCATTTGGCGAATTTTTCCATTGATATTCTTCTATGTGAACATTCATTCTTTTCATCAGTAGTAAGCTCTCCAAATGTCTTATCATATTTTTCTACATAGAAGAGTGGATCGTATGCAAATCCATTGTTACCTTTTTCTTCTGATAAAATTTCTCCAGAAACAGTGCCTAAAAAAGTCTTGGGTTCACATTTGGGTGCACAATAACCAATACATGACCTGAATTCGGCGTATCTGTCCTGTTTGTCTTCAAGTAATTTGATTATGCCCTTATTTGTAATTGTATCCTGAACATATGATGAATATGTTCCTGGAAAATCATTAAGAGCACGTATAAATAGGCCAGTATCATCTACTATAACTGGTTTATCGAGTAAATCAGCAACATATTTTGCTCCATATGCTGCAACATCTTCAATTGAACCTTGAATTTCAGGATAACCTGGATTTTCATGGTCAACTGTTATTCCAAATTTTTCGAAAATACCTCTTGCCTCTTTAACTTTATGTTCGTTACCAGTAATAAATGTTACTCTCATATCAATCATATATTATATATGTAATATGAATTAAAAAAAGTTGTTTTCGATTTATTGAAAAAAAAATAATGGGGGGATAAATTATTGTAATTATCCGAATACTTTTGCTGTTAATTCTTCAAGTTTTGCAAGGTATTCTTCAGGTGTGATACCGTTAAGGTAAGCGTATAATACACTTCCACCAGCACCTACTCCTTCTTTTACTGATCCTTGTGCGAAACTAGCAAGTCCAGGATTTGATGAGTTTTCCATTTTAGGGTCAGCTGCATAAACAGCTACATCTGCTATCTGATTTACAATGTCCAATATGTTTGATGTTTCGTCATTAGCTACATATACTGTTGTTGCTATAGCTATGTTTGAGAAGTCAAAGTCAGGTTTGATTGATTTGATTACACCAAGAACAGCTGTCATCTGGGTTCCACCAGCTAATGTAACTGGTACGCTACTACCTATAGCCATACCTGCTGCAGCAATTATGGTAGGATCTCCTGCAATTTCCACAGCTTTAAATGCGTCATCTTTTAGGTCTCCCGGTTTAACGTTATTTTTTTCCAATGCTGCATTCACTACGCTTGTTTTTAATTCGTGAGGATTATGCATCATACATCCGCTGACTTTTCCTTCCACATCATAACCAAGTGCTGTTAATACTCCTTGTGCTGTTGTTGTACCTGCAGGTGTTGATTCACCAATCATTAAATGATCTGCAATCTGTGATAGGAATTTACCTGTTTCAACAGCATTGTCGAATATTTCTTTAGGGTTTGGTACACCTTTTCCTTCTCTTAGGTCTCCTCCAGGTTGACCGTTTAGGCTTATGTATGATGTTTTAGGTTCTACTTCTAGACCTGCACTGACTGCTACAAATGGCATATCAAGTAATTCATATGTTGTTTTTGTTAATAGTCCTGGTGTTGGTGCTGGTACTTCATCTGATTCTGTTATTGCTATTTCTGGAAGACTTAAAGCTTCGTTTCTAAGCATTAACTCTACATCTAATGCCGGTGTGTATGGTGTCATTTCAGGTGATCCGCCTGCTCCACTGATACCTTCTATTTTTGATACTGCTGTATTTCCGAGTACACATGCAAATAACATGTTTTCTGATTTTTCAAGTTCTTTTAGTACTTTGTCTGATCCGAATATTTTTACGTTGTCTACCATTTTTATTTCCTCTATTTTTTTATGATAAGTATAATAATAAATATTTCTTTTTAATATAATATACTTATGAAGAAAATTTAAAGAATTTTTTATCAATATTAATATTTTTAAAGTGAATTTGATTATATGGTGAGTTTATGATTTGTTTAGGTATTGAAGGAACTGCTGAAAAGACGGGTATTGGTATTGTTGACAGTGATGGTAATATACTGGCTACTTGTGGTGACCAGCTATACCCTGAAGTGGGGGGTATCCATCCGAGAGACGCGGCTAATTTTCACGCCGAACATATAGTCCCTCTAATCAGGGATGCATTGGCCGAGTCCAATTTGTCATTGGATGATATTGATTTGATATCCTTTTCCAAAGGTCCTGGTTTAGGACCTGCACTTCGTACAGTCGCAACTGCCGCCAGAAGTTTATCACAATATATTGATGTTCCACTTATTGGGGTAAACCATTGTATAGGACATGTGGAAATAGGTAAATTGACTACAGGTGCTAAAAATCCTGTAACATTGTATACCAGTGGTGGAAACACGCAAATAATAAGTTATGAATCCGGAAGGTATAGGATTATTGGTGAAACGTTGGATATAGCTATAGGAAACTGTTTGGATCAATTTTCACGAAGTATCGGTTTGGGTCATCCCGGTGGGCCAATCGTGGAAAAACATGCGGCAAATACCGATGAGACAATAGAACTTCCCTATGTTGTAAAGGGTATGGATTTGTCCTTTTCAGGAATATTGACCAGTGCCATCAACAAGTATGAACAGGGAGTGGATTTGGATATTGTATGTAACAGTTTCCAGCAAACCTGTTTTTCAATGCTATGTGAAGTAACAGAACGTGCCCTCAGCTATACAAACAAGAGTGAAGTGTTACTGTGTGGTGGAGTAGCAGCCAACAAGAAGCTAAGAAGCATGCTTGAAGTGATGTGTGAAGAGCATTACGTTGACTTCTATATGCCTCCTATGAAGTACTGTGGTGATAACGGTTCCATGATAGCAAGATTGGGGTTATTATCTTATAATGATGAGTTATCCGGTATAGAAAACAGTTATATCAATCCAAAATACAGGACTGATCAAGTCGAAGTCACGTGGATTGAGGATGAATCCAAAAGCAACATAACATTACCTGCTGATATATCATTCAAGGGCGC
The DNA here is from genome assembly GCA_003266145.1 of Methanosphaera sp. SHI613. Lineage (GTDB taxonomy): Archaea > Methanobacteriota > Methanobacteria > Methanobacteriales > Methanobacteriaceae > Methanosphaera. Next base: position 3,105 of record MVJJ01000116.1, on the reverse strand, counting down.
CGAGGCGGATATCATGGATGCCTTGTGGGATGATAAGGAAGTTATAATTAAACATAGGCTTAAAAAGAATTATCGTAATGAATTGTTGGATAATAAGCTTCGACTTGAAAGAACCAAACAAGAGGCTAAATTGTTGTCTGATTCTAAGGATTTATGTGTAAGAACACCATATATTTATTCTATCGACTTGGAAAACAAATCGATAATCGAAGAAAAAATCAATGCCACCAAATTACATGATGTAATAGTTGACGCTGAAGATAAGGGCAGTTTAAGAAAGTTATTCAATGCAATTGGAGAAGATGTATCAAAGTTACATGACGGTGAAATCATACATGGAGATTTAACCACGGAAAATATATTGATTGACGATGATAAGCCTGTATTCATAGACTTTGGATTGGGTAAGTACAGTAATCTTGTAGAGGATAAGGGAACGGACTTACTTGTCTTTAAAAAGTCACTAACAACTATCGTACCTGATTATTATAATCAACTGTTTAATTATTTTATTGAAGGTTATGATGATGAAAAAGTCTATAAAAAAATAGAAGAAATAGAGTCAAGAGGTAGGTATCTGTAAATGATTATCCTACCATTATCGTAACTATTAACGTTATTATTCCAACAATCCAACAGTAATATGCAAATATGTTTAAACTCCAACCTTTAATCATTTTCATAAGTAATTTTATTGCAAGATATCCGAAAAGAACTGATGATAAGAATCCTGCAATTAATATTGTATATGATATGTCAATTGTTGTAATATCCTTAATCTGTAAAACACCAGCACCTAAAACTGCAGGAATTGACAATAGGAAACTATAACGGGCAGCATATTCTCTTTCTAATCCAAGACATAAACCTGATGATATTGTTGCCCCTGATCTTGAAATACCTGGTAGAACTGCCAATCCTTGACAAATACCTATTATGATTGATTGAATAAATGTCATATCCTTTGCCGTTGTTCTGCCATGAGTTTGTCTTTCGGAATAATATAATAATAATCCTGTTATTATCAGGAATAATCCCACATAGAATGTTCCCCTGAACACGGTTTCTATAGCATCCTTTAAGAATAAGCCTATAAATGCCGTTGGTATGCTACCTACTATAATCAGCCATGAAAATCTTTTCTGTGGGGATGTTTTCAATCCTTCCATGAACTTATCCACACCTTCAGTCAAATCCAGTATGCTTAATATGAATCCCTTAATCAGGTCAATTATATCTTTCCAGAAGAATGTGAAAATAGCTATTAATGTACCTATATGTAGCACTGTATCAAATGCCAGGTTTGTTTCAACTCCAAGTAATGCTGGTATTAGCACTAAATGTCCTGAACTACTGATTGGTAAAAATTCCGCCAATCCCTGAACGGCACCTAATAAAATAGCGGTAAGCAAATCTAACAAAAAAATCACCTCATAAATAACTATGTAATATAAAATTATACATTAATATATGTATCTATTAATTATTAAAATTAATCAAATGTAAAAATAGATAAAAAAAAGGAATATGATTGAAGAGGTGGTTATATGAAATCTAACCATCCGTATTTATCTTCAACTTTATTGTTTACTATGTCAAATAGGGCGTCTTGTAGTTTTTTGGTAACTGGGCCACGTTTTCCTTTACCAATCTGTATTTTATCAACAGATCTTATAGGTGATAGTTCGGCGGCTGTACCTGTGAAGAATACTTCATCAGCGGTATATACTCTTTCTCTTGGTATACGTTCTTCTCTTACTTCATAGCCTAAATCTTTAGCTATTTGGATAACGCTGTTTCTTGTAATTCCGTTAAGAACTGATGAACCTATATCTGGGGTGTATATCACATCATCTTCTATCATGAATAGGTTTTCACCGGAACCTTCTCCGACATCACCATTGTAGTTTAGTACTATACTTTCTTTGTATCCGTTTGCTACTGATTCCATTTTGGCAAGTTGTGAGTTCATATAATTTGAACCTGCCTTTGCCATGTTAGGCATGGTATCCGGTGCCATTTTTCTCCAAGTTGATGTACAAATGTCAATACCCTGTTCAAGTGCATCTTCACCTAAGTATTGTCCCCATTCCCAAACAGCAACTACTGTTTCAACAGGACAGTTTAATGGATAAACACCTAATTCATTATATCCTCTAAATACAATAGGTCTAATGTAACATGATTTGAGTTTGTTGATATGAATTGTTTCTTTTACTGCTTCACATAATTCATCTAAATCATATGGTATGTCTATTCTATATATTTTTGCTGAATTAATCAATCTTTTCATGTGGTCTTTAAGTCTAAATACTGCTGGTCCATTTTCGGTGTCATAGCATCTAAGACCTTCAAATACACTACTTCCATAGTGAACAACGTGGGATAATACGTGTATTTGAGCATCTTTCCAGTCAACTAATTCTCCATTGAACCATATTTTTCCTGTTTCATCGAATGCCATATTTTTTCCTTCATCTTTTTTATTATATAAATTATAACTATATAATATTATCTTGTTTAAATTATATAACTTTTTATAAGATTGTAATTTATTTTTTTAATTTTTTAATATATTTTAATTTCCGAATTTTTTATTCTCATTCAATGATGATTGTGACATTTTTTTTCTA
>MVJJ01000116.1:0-442 GCA_003266145.1 Methanosphaera sp. SHI613 | reverse complement strand
GTATAAACAGTAACCTTTATATACTATGAATGATATACTATTGTATAGTGTCTTATAGACATGTATTATTTTTAACTGGGCTGGTGGTCTAGGGGTATGATACCTCCCTTACAAGGAGGGGATCAGGAGTTCAAATCTCCTCCGGCCCATTACTTTATATCAATACTATTTTTTTCAAGATAATTTGCCGTTTGTATATTATCTCAACACAATAAAATGATACTTTGCTTGTTAAACTTTATAAATAGCTTTTTTAAGGATTTTCATTTATTTTTTATTAGTATATGCTCGTGTTTTTTCTTATCAATGCTGATACTTTCTAAATTAATTAAATTATTATTGTGTCTATAGTTTATGAAAGGATTAATTAAAATTTAATGCTGAAATAATTCTTTATATACAGATTAAATAAAAAGTTGTGGATAAAATAAGGGTATAAATT
>MVJJ01000007.1 GCA_003266145.1 Methanosphaera sp. SHI613 | reverse complement strand
GTATACTCAGACGTAGACGGAGAGTATAACCTAACAATTGGAGACTATTCAAACCTCATCAACGTTACAGAGGGTTATTGTGAATTTAATGCAGGTTTATTTGATGCAGCTAACTACACAATTAATGTTACCTATGCTGGTGATAAGAACCATAAATCCAATACAACCTCAACCAATGTAACAGTTGCCAAATTAGTTCCTAATCTTTCCTTGGTTGTTCAGGATATTGATTACGGAGACACGGCACTCATAGTAATCACCTGTGATGTCACAGGCTCAGTAAACATAACCGTAAACAATAAAACCGAAACAATTAATCTAACCCAATCAACTATGCAATTATCTGATCAAGCAGCACCTGTCATAAAAACAAAAACACGTGGATTCTTAACTTTAGATAATCTGGATGTTGGAACATATCCCGTGACTATAGTATATAATGGAGACAATAACATTGAAAGCGTAAACACATCAGATGAATTCAAAGTAAACCCAGCAGCAAACAATGCAAGTGTAACAGCAACCAACGTAACATATGGCGAGGATACACTNNNATAGAAGTTACCGCTGATATTGATGGTATCTACCAACTAGATGTAAATGGAACAATATACAACATCACAGTAAATAATGGTATTGGAAACAAGACATTTACTTTAAATACGGGAGATTACTATGCAAATATAACATTAAATAATAAAAATTACAATACAAAGACCAAAAATACGACATTCACAGTATCTAAGGCAGAATCTATCATTACCACCACTAGACAGACAAGCTACCTTGGAGAAAACATCACTCTCAAAGCAACAATAACTGACACAAAAGGTAACTTGTTAAATGGTGGAAAAGTCGTATTCAAGTTAAATAACATGACACTAAAAGATTCAAACGGTAAAACAATAATTACAAGAGTAAAAAATGGAACAGCTGAAATATCATATTTCATCCCATACACCTATCAGGCAAAAACACATAATATAACAGCAGTATATGAAGGAAACGGACAATATATTGGTAGTCGCAGCAATCCGACATCATTGGATCTTAAACAAAGAGAGGCTAAACTAACCCTGACAAGTACCAGCAACAAGAAAGTCGGAGAAAACATAACATTCAACGTGACAGTAACTGATAAACAGGACCAGACAAGACGGGTAAACGGATATGTAATCTTCAAAATAAATGGATTAACCTTAAAAGATAAAAACGGTCAAACGATAATGGTAGAAATAAAAGACAACAAGGCCATTTACAACTACACGGTAGGATTATATTTATCAGCCAGAACCCATACTATAACGGCATTACTGGTAAACAACACATACACAAGAAGCCAGAATAACACGACATTCAATATTACACGAACAACTACAATAATACAACTGGACACGCCAATACTAAATAATAACCAGGTACAAGTAACGGGACAGTTACTTGACCAGACAAATCATCCAATACCTGGAACAACAATGGCATTAGCAAAATTAAACGGATTAACCATAAAAAACACTACTGGAGATTCACAGTATTACATGATAAATGATGGAAAAATCAACATAACACTACCTGAATATAACTACAAACGTGACTCATACACAATAACAGTAGTGACAGAACAAAGAGGCTCATACACCGGAGCAAGAAAAAACATAACATTAACAATACCCAAAAACAAGAATAATAAAACAATAAAATCAGCCATTATAACAGAAAACGAATTCACAAACATCAAAACAACTGATATGAATATGAAAAAAAGCACTCCTCTATTAAACATAAAAGAATAGACGTGAAAACCAATTAACAAAATCGAATATGATATAAAATAGTAGGTGAATAACTCACCTACATTATCATCTTTTTAACAGATAAAATTAGTAGATTTATAATAAAAATAGTTTAATGAGAATTTTATAGATTTAATCCTCATTTTTTTCTTCTTTTAATTTCTTTAAATTATCTTTCAATATTCGGTAAATGCTTTCGGCTCCAACTATTTCTCCTTCACCTACATCCCAGTCTGAAGGATATAATATGAATGGTTTTGATTGGCTTCCTCCAGCTCCACCATGACTTCCGACAAGTTCTTCAAATGCACAAACTTCATCTTTTTGTTTATCATAAAAGCTGTTTACTAAAATATCCGGTGTATATTTAAATGAAACATTTCTTTTAATGTGATGTGCAATGTTTTTACCAAATCCTTCCAGTGGATTTTCTCCAGTGATTTCATCAGAATCTAAATAATATGTACCATTTTTACCAATAACCATATCTCCTTTTTCGGATGATTTTACAACTATGAATCCTATATATTCATTGTTGACAATTCCCGGAATCAGTTCAGGGAAGAATTTCTGAATCTCTTCATATGTTAATCTATAACTCCATTGAGTTAAATAAATCATTGCAAGATTTCCTGAAGCAAGTACAATAACTTCAGAATCCCCCAGTTCTTCCTGTTCTCCTTTGTCAATTAAATCATCATTCTTTTTTGAAAATGGAAGGAACGCTTCGGCATAATGGTCTTCGTTTGATGTCATTTTTGCAAACATTTTCATATTAGCCGGAAGCAATGATTTTACAAAGTCTTCAAATGATTGTCCATATCTTTGCTTGAAGGTTGCTCCATTTGTTTGTCCATGATCCGATTGAATAACAAACTGATATTTTCTGGGAGTGTATTTGTTTGTTTGAGTTAAACGTTTAATCTGTTTATCCATTCCCTGAAGTGCAAACCATGAATCTTCATCGCGAACTCCTGAATGATGAGCTATTTCATCATAACCCAGGTAAGTTGAATATGCAACATCAATATCTCCAACCATCATATCTCCTATCAATGTTGATGTATTTATTTCTCTCATAAATACATTGGTTGCTGCTCTTACTGGAATATATGTAATTCCACGATGAATTCTTGGCTGAATATTTTTTCTCCAATGTTTTAGTTGAGATATTATTTCCAATATCATTTCAGCTAAAAATAATGAAACTATACGTGCAAAGTTACTTGGATTTGAGAATACTGAAAACCATGCTTTATTGTATAATTTTCTAATGTTTAATATTTTACTAAATGTAAAAATCACATTATCCGTATCTCCAGAGAATAAATTGGATCTACTTGCTCCATCGTCTACAAGCAACCCATCACCATCTGAAATCCTTGATTCTAACTCTTTAACCTTACTGACACCAGAACATTGCATCATTTGATTATTATTTTCTTTTTCAATCCACCTGAATGCAGTGATATTTTCATTATTTCCATGTAGAATTCCTGCTTGACTTGCACCAGTCTGTGAAGACAAATCCGTTTCCCACATTCTAAGACTATGGGTAGATTCCATCATAGATTTAACTGTAGGCATGATGCCCTTATTAACTGCTTCTATTAACACATCATATGCAAGACCGTCAATTTCAACAATTATTAATCCAGGATAATTTTTGATTTCTGCTTTTCTTTTCTTTTTAGCATCTCTATATACAGACCGGTAATATGATCCATCATCTTCAATAG
>MVJJ01000048.1 GCA_003266145.1 Methanosphaera sp. SHI613 | reverse complement strand
TACTCCTTTGACCATACAAATGTTATGATTGTTGCTATGGCTTGTCCTACAACGATACCGTACCATACTCCATGTTCACCAAGACCCATTACAATGGCAAACAGATATGCACATATGATGCTGAATACGACTGTTCTTAAAAGCGTCTGGAACATCGCCGTCAATCCCTTACCCACTCCCTGGAATAGGAATGTTGACGGTGCACCGAATGCCATGAACAGGTAGTAGAATGTCATCACCCTTAAAAATCCGATCATACCCTCGGCCAGGTGTGCACTGTTTGTACTGTATGAAAACAGCATAACAATCTGTGGAGCGAATATGAATATCAATGCTCCCGTAAGTAAGGCTACGCCAAATGCGAACTTCATACTGTAATGATGTGCCAGTTTAATGTTCTCATACTGTTTTGCACCGAAGTTGGCACCAACAATGGATACCAGTGCAGTTGATATACCAATAATAGGCATGGTTCCGAGGCTTACAACCCTCCAACCGGTAGTATATACGGCAACTGCATCCGTTGATGCGACAGTCGTCAGTATAGTGGACAGTACTGCTGTTAGTATGGCAGTCATCAATAACTCCAGACTTGCAGGTATTCCAACTTTCAGTATGTCAAATGTTATATCCTTGCTGAAGTTAAAGTTTGCAATTGTAGGCTTGACGTATGTGTCCTTCTTTATGTAGAACCAGTATGCTATTATGATTATCACAAGTCCTGAGGACAGTAGTGTTGCAAGTGCCGCTCCCTTGACGCCCATGTCAAGAACGTATATGAATATCGGGTCTATGATGATGTTTAATATACCACTTATTGCCATGGCATGCATTGTACGATTTACGTCACCTTCAGCCCTTAGTATACCATACATGGCATTTGGAAGTACGAAGAATATGGCACCTCCAAACATTATATTACCATAGTCTAGTGCATAGCTTGTCGTGCTGCCGGCGCCCATCATGTTAAGCAGTGGATTTAATATCAACAGTAATGCCACTGTCACTAGCAGTGATATTATGATTGTAAGTATGATGACGTGCAATCCACCGTTATCTGCCTTTTGTTTATTCTTTTGACCTATGTACTTTGCGATTGATGAGGTTGCACCTGCACCTAATCCGTTACCTAATCCTACGAGTATGAGAAATAGTGGTGTTACAAATCCCACGCCCGCCAGTGCATCAGCACCTAATCCTGCAACCCACGCGGCATCCGCAAGGTTATATATGCTCACAAGTAGCATTGATATTATTAATGGTACACTCATTTTACGTACTGCCGTTCGTGGATCTCCAAGTATCGTCTTTACTCCTTCAGTTTCATGTTCTGTTATACTTAATCAACTCCCTAAAAAAAATAATAATTTCATCGATATATATTAATTATCTTTGACCTTTTTTGGATATAAATTTTAGGATTTATCCTATTTTTCAATCATTCACATTAAATTATCTTATTTCCATTAAAGAGCTTGTAATTATGAAAATTTATATCTATAGAGTTAATCTTATATAGTAATAGAATAGATATTTCATGGGAGTGTTATGGTTTTTATGAAGTGGAAGAGTATAAAATTGGACGTATTGAATATAGGGGAGATTACAAGTTTAAACAATAATATATTATCTGATAGAACAAATCACTACCTGAAGTTGCTTCTTTTTAACATGAGGGTAATGTTCAGATACAATGATAACAACCTTGATGACTTGGCAGAGTTCTATGAGTATATAGAAGCCATATTGTCCAATAACATTGAAGTCGATGATGAGGAGCTTAAGATACTAATCTATAGAATAACCGATTTGATAGTAAACATTGAAGACTATGACGTAACAGGGGATACCATCATAACCGAGACCATATCCTATCTGCTGTCATCATTATACCTGGAGTTGGAGACATATCGATTGGTTGACTTGTACAACAGGGATGATGAATTTAGTGATGTCATAGCAGGTCAGATTAAAAATCAGGTAGTTGAGTTTGATTTACTTGTAAAAATACTTGATACGAGTAATGAAAAAGAAGTGAAGGGGATTGTATTGGAGATACTGGAAAACAATTATCCATTCGAGTATGCCCGATACAAGGCAAGACGCCAATGTCTTGACTATTAACACTATTTCTTTTGATTATAAACCCCTAAATTATTATTTTTCATTGGGTTTGATGTAATTTTTATTTAGTAGTCAAGTCCCTGTAGTGTAGGATAAATTCTTACACGTTGAATCTTTCTTACATCAACATCATTTACAATGAGTCTTAAAGTGTCAAATCCTAAAAATAACCTTGTATTTATCTTGGTTGACTCCGTTGCTATAATCTGGTTGTTTTTATCATAGCATGTACCGGTTATCAGGATATTGCTGTACTTGTCCGGATTTTTAAGGTGAATTTCACCGACAACCTCTATTTTTCTATCGGATTTAAGAAGTATGCTGGTATTGGTTATTCTCATTCCTATTTTTCGTTCAATATCATGCATCTGTTCTATGAATATCTGATTTGTGATGTGTGGATTCAGTTCAACATCAGGAATATCGTCTTCCTCTTCAACCGGGGTTTGAGGGTTAACTGTCTCCGGTAGCAGTATGATTCTTGCGGTCTTATGTATATTAGGATGTATTGTCACGCTGAAGTTTACATGTTCCCTGTTGTCCCTGTTTTCAAGAATCACTTCCTGACGGTCAAGTCTTTTCTGGAGTACGTCAAGACATATGACTGATAGTTTCACGTCGTCTCGTATCATATTCTGGTTGAAGTGAGCTACTCCACTTATCTCTATGGGATTCTTGATGGATGTGACGTCAACTTCTATATCACTGAACATTATTCCCATGGAGTTTTCGAGTTTTTTGTTTCTTTTAATCTTTCTTTTCAGATCATCCTCCAAGTCAAGAATGTGCTGCTTTTTAGGTGGCTTGACTTGTCTGTCATCCTCTTCGAAGGTATCATCAGGGTAAATGTCCTCTTGAATGTTATCCTCTTCAAAGATATCATGACCTTCGTTGACTTCAAAGTCCCTGAAGTCACGGTCTCCAGCGTTTATGAAGCTGTCATCTATGTAGTCATCATTGACGTAACTGGTATCCTCATGATATGAGTTATCCTCTATTGTCCTTGTGAATGGGTTATCTTCTATATCCAGAAATTCAGTAGCTTCATTGTTCGTGTTTGACAGCTCCTCGATAATCTCATCAGTAAAGTCATCCCTTACTGTTCTTTTTCTACTTGGCTGTTGATGATACTGGTTATCATCATGATCTACTGCTATGTACAAGAATTCACCGCAGTATATGCAGCGTTCTTCATAGTTGTTGTTTATTTGTCCACATTTTTCACATCTTTGCATCAGCTAATCCCCTCATCGCTATGATATTTTATTTTAGTCTTCAATCAATATCTTTATTATATTTTCTATAAATATGTGTTCAATATACACGTTTATATCAATGCATGTTTATGAATTTTATTGTCTATTGATATGTTGATATACTTTTTCAAATCCTTAAAACTGTCGGTCCAATCAAAATATGATGCATAACCTGAGTAAAGGTTATTCAATAACTTTCTCGGTGTTGTCTTAGGAGTGCATCTGTCCTTTTTGTAATCATCATTCGTCGGAAGACATAATCCCAGAATCGGATTGTTGTGCATCAGGCCGAACTCCAATTCCCAGTCAACATTTCTGCTTCGATAAGTATCGGTACCTACAAGAACTATGAACACGTTTTCATCATCATTATTCCTGTTTAAACTGTCCATGTAATTGTTGAAGTTGTTTTTGATGTAGTATTCCTGCGGTGATGATTTGATGTTGTATCTTTCACCGATAATGTCGTTTAGCAGATTCTTGAAGTATTCATCTATATGAAAGTAGCTTATGTATATGTTTTTGTCCTCTGTTTTCATTTTAATTGCCTTGTATACATTAATTGATATAATTACTCTTCTTCTTCATCATCCTCTTGATTATGATATATAAGCTTGTATTCAAGCGTTAACACATCATCTTTTTTAACGGGACTTATTTTGAATATATCTCCATGATTTATAGAGTATTCTTTTCTTATACTAGCCGGTAATGTTAAATCTATGGAATTGCTTCCATATCTCTGTCTAGCTTTAACTGTATAATTTTTCATGATACTATATATCTTCTTTATACTATATAAATCTATGTACATAATACATAAAAAATACTTTTACAGTAAAATACATAAAATATATATTATGTATATTATGTACATGAAATCATATAAAGGTGATAACTTTCCAAAAATAAAATGCTATTAAAGAAGGTTTAATGATGATGATTTAAAAGCTTTGATGTTTTTTTAGTATTTATCAAAAAAGGAGGGGTTTTTTGATTTATATGCAAATATTATTATCCAAGAAACTTCAGATACTATAATAAAGATTGACAGGAAGTTTTGATTAAAATGTTATTTGTAGAATATCCAAGATGCAGTACATGTCGTAAGGCTAAAAAATGGTTGGACGAACATGATATAGAATATGAAGATCGTGACATAGTAAAGGACAATCCACAATATGAAGAACTTAAAGAATGGTACAATCAGGGCGATTTGCCTTTAAAGAGATTTTTTAACACCAGCGGCAAGATTTACCGTGAAAAGAAACTCAAAGATAAGTTACCTCAGATGAGTGAGGATGAACAGCTTGAGCTTCTTGCTACGGATGGAATGCTTGTTAAAAGACCGATTATCGTAACTGATGACGTGGTACTTACAGGCTTTAAGGAAGCTGAATGGGAAGAAAAACTTTTGTGAACACTTATTATTTTGTCGGATGAATTCATCCAACTTCATTCTATATTCTTTTTTAAGAATAATTTTATCATAACCATTTTTGGGATGTTTTTAGTAGCTTTTTGTTATATTGAAGTTTTTTTATATGGGGTGTTCTATATTTGGCTATGTTTTGCATGATGTAAATGTATTGTAACATCTGTGAAGTTCACGTTTTCTTTTTGAATTTTTTTTCATCAATTCTTTGATACGGGGATATCTTTATATAATATTAAATAAATAATATAAAATAAGGCATACCTAAATTTAAAGGGGTGAAAAATATGAGTGAAACGCTAACACAAGTAATAGCAGGAATCATTGCAGTGGTATTTATCATAATAGCAATATGGGCAATGATTACAGTAGTGATGTAAAACTCATCAAAAAATTTATTATTTTTAAAAAAAAAGTAGAATTAAAAGAATCTATCTAAAGAGTAATTAGGATCAATTTCAACTTTAACAATCCTATTTCTTACTTCTTTAAATGGAATTCTAAACATAAGCATGAACTTTTTCTGAACAATCTTACGATTTATATACTTCAACCTGTCAACATAAAAACCATACTTGACGATATCATAGTCAAGGGAGTTTCTCTTGATGTCAACAATCCTATTGAACTCCTCTACGTTTCCACATTCCTCAAGAGGATTATACCTTCCATGAACAGTTTCTATAATGGCATATTCCTCGTCAAAGTCAATCTGTTCAATATCAATTATTATAACCCATTCACCATAGTAATAGGTGCATTTTCTGAATGATTCAAAGTAGTTGTCGATAGGCTCACGTCTGGAATCAATCAATCCGGGATCTAATCTTTCAATCTCCTCAATGCTATAATCAAAATTGTTGAACCTGAAGTTGTACTGATGCACAGCCTCAAATCCGAAGACTATCTGAATGATACGATGTAATTGCTTAAACGTAATACCATATGGAATCTTAAGTTTCCTGCTGGTAATGGGTTGTGAATCCTTTATAGTTAATACTACTTCAAAGCCTACCATTTTAATCTCCTATTATATAACTATTTATTCTATACTTAATAACTTTTAGGATATTAATCCCAAATTTAAAAATACTTATATTAATTAAATTAAAATATAACTAAGGAAGTTATTATAATGAAAATATGTTTATATGGCTCCGGAAGTAATAAACTGGAGGAAAAATATTTTAAAACAGCCTATGAATTGGGAAAGAAAATCGCCGATGAAAATCACTGCCTAATATTCGGTGGAGGAAACGATGGTATGATGGGACATGTTGCAAGGGGAGTATCAGATAACGACGGATTCGTAACGGCCATAATGCCCGAGTGGATGAGGGACTTTGAAAAGTTATATGATGAATGTGACAATGTAATATACACCAAATCCATGGATGAAAGAAAAAAGTTGTTTATCACTAAATCAGAAGCATTCATCATAGTCGCCGGTGGAATAGGAACTCTTGACGAGTTGTTTGAAACGATTGCCCTGAAAAAACTTAAAATACACAACAAGCCTATTGTGATATTGAATACCCATCATTTTTATGATAACATGCTGGAGATGATTGACGTCATGGTTAAAGAGCGAACCATACCCTCCGACAATAGAAACATATTCTATGTAGCAGATACTATCGAGAAGGCATTCGATTATCTTGATGGATATGACTACGAAAACAATGATGAATATCAGATAGTTTAATAACGTGGAACCATTAATATTAAAATTTATGGATGGTGATTTGATTGTATGAAGGAATAAAAGAGACGCAGCATACCAGAATAGAGGTGGATGAGGAGACCAAGTCAGATGTGGAAATTCTCTATTCATTCGGTGTGGTGATATTCGAGCACACCATACTCAAAAACGACAATATAGAAATAAGCATTTGTTATTTTGCACCTGGTGATGTATATGATATTGTCATTATAGATAAGAATAACAATTCGCTGTTAAAATATGAAACTTCCAAACAATTAAATGAAAAATATAATAAGTACTTTAATTTAATCAATGGACAAAAAACATTAGATGATGATAATAATGAATTAATCTGCAGAAGTCATAGTGTTGAATACACGCTATAGAAAAAAAGCCATAGATTAACATATAAATTATAAAATACAAAGTATTCTTATTAAAAGAGGACGATTATACATGAAAGTAAAAGTATCATTATTTAACTCAACAACAAATGATCTATGCATAGTAATCGATCAACTAAGAGCAACCACAACGATAACATTGGCACTGAACAACTTCAACACAGTAATACCCGTAAATGATATCAAAAAGGCACTCAAATTAAAGGACGATGACACCCTACTTGCCGGAGAACTAGATTTAAATACCATAGAAGGATTTGACCTAACAAACTCACCACAGCAAATCAAAGAAAATCACGCAGACAAACTGGTACTGTTGACGACAAACGGAACAAGAGTACTGGAAAACGTCAAAAACAGGGATGAAAACATAAAGGTTCTCGTAGGAAGCATGCTCAACGCTCAAAGTGTCGCAGAAAAAGCATTGGATATGGCCGATGATGAGATTGAAATAATAATGGCCGGACGAAGACAGTCATTCAACATAGAAGATGCCCTAGCCGCGGGAATAATAGTCGATGAAATAACAAGACAGGCAAAAGAATTAAACACCGACATAACACTTGATGAGTCAGCACAGGCATCACTCATACTATCCGAGGACCATAAACGAGCCAAAAACCTGATATATGAATCATGGGGTGGAAGCAAACTCAGAAAACTTGGATTGGAAGAAGACGTGAAGATATGCATGAAAATAAACGAAAGCACAAATGTAGGAATATATGAAGAGGACAAAATAAGACTTTTATAGGATAACCTAGAGATATAATTGAGGTGAAAAGTATTGAAACGAAAAATAACAGTATTGATTGTCATACTGCTTTTGATGATGTCAACGGTAAGCGCTACAAGCCTATTTCTGACATCGGACAGCATCTCAAATAGAGAAAACGATCTGACAATGCTCAATTCGATAAAGGATTATATTGAAGAATTATCCGGTGGAGAAATAACCGTAACTGTAGACCCACAGGCACCAGGACCAGGAGAAGGAACAAGACTAATCGAGTCAAGCCAGGACGTTGGAGTAAATATAGCAAATCCATGTGCCGGAAACCTGCTGATACTTGCAAAATACGCGGTGAACAATGATAAGCAGATAATATACGTCAACACGGGAGACTTTGACCTTAACGACAGCGACAAATACATAAGAAGAGCATGGGATGACAACTACTCAAGCAACGTATTCGCGGGAATAAACAATCCAGGTAAATACCTGCAGGATGCGGGGATAGAATACATCCAGCCAATACAGAAATATCCCGACGCAGCGCATAAGGGAACATACTCCCAGTCAAACGATGAGGTAAACAAGTACATCGCCCAGGAGATTATTAACAAGATAAACAACAATAATGCCAATAAGGTATACGATAATGACCTGGTAGTAACCCACAACCTGGACGTATCACAGATGTCAAAGGCAAGCAAAGAGGTTATGGCCAGTGATGACTCATCATATGATGATACCTATAACGGATACACTGCAAGTCAGGTATTGTATCTTACCTCAAGCTACCTTAACGGTAACGGATTGGAAAGTCCTGCTAATTATGAAGCACCTTCAAGTCCGTGGACATACTCATTGTTTGCAAAGGATGCATATACGATATCCGATTACATGAAGATGGGTGGAATCATAAAGCAGTACATGGATGAAAATAATAAGGCACCAGACTACATTCAATATGATGGAGCATACCTGGCATACCCAGACCTTGTAAGTACCTTTGCCAAGATTACAGAAAACCACACAGACACAGGCAGCATGGACTTCTATGCCAGTTACTACTTCGAGAAGGAAAATCATTCATTCATCATAGACATGCTTCCAGTTGCAGTCATATTATTTGCACTAATCGTGGTACTTGTCATAATTCGCAGACTGCTACGCTCCAGAAGAAGACGTAGAAGATATTAAACCCCACATTAACATTTTTTTTAAGATATTACCTTTTTTAGCTACGTATTTTATAATGATTATTTATTCAATTAATTATTATGATGACATGTGAATTATTAGTATTATGTTACATAAAATATTATTATAAACAAAAATGAAATGGAAAGATATAATGAGATTATCCAAACAATTACTGATATTTCTTTTTATAATCATACTCCTTGCAGGAGCAGTACACGCTGAAAATAATGAAATAACTGATAATCAACCAGATAATGACATTAAAACCGAAGACACACATGATTACATTAAAGAAGTTGAAAACAATGATATAAAAGAAAAAACACTTGATGAGAATACCAATGTCATGTCATCCTCAGAAGACAACTCCGTCTCAGACGGTGATAATTCAAAAATCTTCGAGGAGGCCATCGACAGCCAGTGTTGCAGCAGTGTTCTGCAGGTATCAGAAACAGAATCACTCATATCATTTAGGCGTGACTCGACGGGTTCGCCCATAAACATTATCATAACGAATAATTCCTCCTTTGTTAAGCAGTACAAGACATATGAGGGCTATTTCTTTCACGTGCTTGTAAGCAAGGATGGCTGGCTGGTAGGAACAGGCGGTGCCGATGATGATTGGGTAAACCGGTTAATCGAAAAACGTGCCCTGGATATGATACAAAACAATCGAATCACCTATGATGACATTAGATATATCTCTAATCTACATGGATATCTTGGCCATTTTATCATCAAGGCACCTGACGGCAGATACGGCTTTGAGATATGTCGTGATGAAAGGATGATAAGAACGGGTAAACTGAAAAATGGTGAATACATCGTATGTCCAAACAGCAGGTCATATTATCATATAGGAAGCTACATTAACTATACGAAGACAACAAATCCTGTGGAGGCATCCAGACTTCTTAACCTGAAGGATTACTATGGTGTCAATAGGCGTAATGTAATGACTTATCACTTCAAGCGTAACGAGACAACATCCACGGTTGACTTCTATGCCGGAAATGATAATGGTGCACATGTTGGATTGAACACGGCTTATCTATGTGACAATATCGTCACAGATTCAAGGACGGTAGCTGCAAGAAGCCTACCTACAAGTGTAGGGGGAATGTTCGTACAGAGATATACCTACATATTGAACGCTTCATATAAGCCTAAGGTGGACTTTGTAGTAACTACAAGCGATAACACTACCAAGATGGGAAACACGATCCAGTTTATCGCTAAGTTGAAGATAGATGACAAGCCAGTCAACAAGGGATATGTGATATTTAAGTTAAATGGCGTTACCATCAAGGACAAGAATAATCAGACGGTCAAGGCATATCTTAAGGATGGTGTTGCATCTGTAGCATTTACTATTCCTGATGGATGGAGTGCAAAGGCAGTTAAATTAACCTCCGTCTATAGCAGAAGCAATTATGGTCGTATAGAAAACAGGACATACTTTAACCTGTCTAGAACGGATATTCACATGAATGTTATTGACTTAACGTCTACTGGTAGAAATGTCCGTTTGAGGGCTTCTCTTTTGGATGAGCATAATCATATGGTGTGTGGATTGAATAGCTTTGCAGTTAAGGTTTCGGGTCTTACATTAAAGTCCAACAATAAGGTTGTGATATTTAATGTCATCGACGGATATGTTTACTTTAACTTTACGTTGCCTGATTACTATAAGACGGGTGTTCATAGCATGATTTTATCTACCGGTACAAGAGCCGCTTATAATCCTATGAGGGCACTCTTGAATCTAACCTTGAGGGTGTAATCCCTTATTTTTTCTTTTTTCACGATTTTGTTTTTTTAGTCGTTACCTTTATATACTACTAGTTAGATAATAATAATTATACCTATAGGGGTATAGGTATATTTTAATATCGTAATAATAAAAGTTTAAAAAAATCCTATAATTAAGATTGGTAATAGCCAAGAAAAATCACTAAACTCCAAACACGTGAAATAAATAAATCGTATGATAAAAACATAAATTAAAAAGAAATATACAAACTAA
>MVJJ01000002.1 GCA_003266145.1 Methanosphaera sp. SHI613 | reverse complement strand
CCCATAAGTTAATTTTTTTCTTTTGATATATTTTATAACGTGTTCATTTGATATTTGTTATTTACAGTTGATTATTCATTTTTTCTTATTATACGTGCAGGATTTCCTACTGCTATTGAATTGCTTGGAATATCCTTGGTTACTATGCTGCCGGAACCTACCACGACATTGTCACCTATTGTCACTCCCGGAAGTATAATGACGTTTGCTCCAATCCAACATCTATCCCCTATCTTTACGGGACTTCTTGTATTTACAAAGGTATATTCTATTGAATCATCAAAATTTCCATCTTCATCAATATATGAATATTTTCCGTCATCCAGTTTATCGTCGACGGGCACTATACGTTCTTTTGTACTTACCGGATGATTTGCACATATGATGTTTACTCCCTGTGCAAGTAGGGTGTAGTCTCCTATCTCTATGGAATCCGTGTCAAGATAGTTATTGTTTGTGTTGATGAATGATCCTTTTCCTATTTTGATATTTGTTCCCACATTACAGTAGAATGGTAGTAGTATCTCTGTTTTTTCTCCGATTTGTCCGAATAATTCGTGCAGTAGTTCTTTTTTTCTTTCTGTCTGTGATGGTTGTAGGTTGTTTAGTTCATATTGTATTTCGGCAGCTTTTGAAAATTTTTCCGCCCATGCGGCATCATCCAATTCAAGTGGCCCTTTTACTCTCCATTCATCGTTATCCATCATATTCCTCCGATTTTATCGTTTTTTCCAGGTATTGTTTTTTGTTTTTTAGATACTCGATTCTTTGATCGTAGTATTTCATTTCATTTTCTTTTGATTCTGTCAATAATCTGTTTATCAAATCAGTCTTTTTTTGATAATCGATTAACCGTTCTTCTTTTTTGATTGATAATTCATTTATTTTATCAGATATTTGAATTATTGTATCTTCATTCATTTCTTTATTTAGATTTAATTCATTATCCATTGCCTTGTCAAGGATATCCTGTAGGTTTAAACCTTTTTTCTTAATTAAATCCATTTTATCTCTGTTTACCTTTACACAGGTACATTTGTCATATACCGTCATTTTTATTCTAACCTTTTTTTATGTATATAATTTTTTGGAAGTATAGTTATATATATATGAATTTATTATCTTAAAAATTTTTTCAGTTTCATAAGCATGTGCAAATTTTAAACAATATCACAAGAAAAGTATAAATAGTATAAAAATCATAATTAATTTTGGACAATGTTTAATATTGTCTACATAATACTATTAACTATATAGGAGAATGATATAAAAAAATGAAAAATAAACAATTGATATTGACGATGCTGATGATTATAACAATCATCCTAACAGCAGGCATTGCCTGTGCAAATGATGAAGCGGATACACAAAGTTTGGAAATAGAACAAAAAAGTCAAATCATTCATGAAAAGACTGTAAAACAAGAAGAAGAAATTGTAAACGTTAACTCCTATGAAGAATTATATGACACAATAACAACAGCAAATGCCAACAATCAAAATAAAACAATAAACTTGAATGATGGAAACTATGACATCACAGAGGATATTGAGATTAAGGGAGACCGAAAGGCTATAACTATAACCATTAACGGTAACAACAACATCATTAATGGGAATAATCAAAATTCATTCATATCCATACAAAAATCAAACACATTAATAGTCAATAATCTTACCATAATCAACACAAAATCAGATAGAGCAAATGCATTTTATAACCTTGGAAACTGTATCATGGATAATATCACCATAAAGGACACATACTCCAAGTACAACAATTCCTCATCAGGAGGAGCGATATACAATTCAGGTTCAATGAATATAACAAAGTGCAAGTTTATCAACAACAAGCTTGATTCGAATACATTTGGTGGAGCGGTAATCTACAATTCAAAAAACATTAACGTTACCGATTCAATATTCGAAAACAACACCTCCCGTGATGCTTCTGCAATATACTTCTTGAATAGCAAAAATGCCATTATCCAGAATTGTCTATTTAAAAACAATATTGCAAACGTTTCAACAATATACAACCTAAATTCAAACATAACTATCATAAATAGTCGATTTGAATCCAACACGGGAGAATACCCAATATTTTATTTACTTGATAAGGGCTGTGTAAATCTTTCCGATAGCCAAATCACCAAGCATTCCTCAGCCAACGGATTGATGTACAACAATGGAGAATTGATAATAGATAATGTTAAAATATTCAACAATAACGTGAGCAGATTACTATTTGATAATAATAACCGGCTTATTATCAGCAACTCCAACATTTATGAAAACAATGGAAGCATACTATCAAACAATCATGACGCCTTTATCATAAACACAAATGTAACATCCAACAGGGCAGTTGATTCATTAACAGAAAACCTTGCCGAAAATGCTATGATAACGATAGAAAATTCAACCTTCACGAACAACACTGCCAAACACATATGCAGTGAAAATATTGCAACTACAATAATTAAAGATACCTCATATTATAATAATACATGTGAGGAATTATTTGAAGGAACAACCGAACATATTAAAGCTTCAAACAATACATATATTGGAAACAAGCTATTTTCACAGATAGTATGTAACGATTATCATAGCTTCAATTATGATGAGGATATTCTAATTTATGGAATTATAAAAACAAAGGATGTTTATAATACCACAATATCTACAGGTACATTAAGTACATATTGGAACGGGTCCATATCATCTTCAGAAATAAATTCAAATGCGTTCATAGCCAATATTACTGAAATAATTAATAATTCATCAAATCCTGAAATGGTATTTGAAGCTTTCCCCGATTATAAAAATTGTAATAAAACAATTACGGTAGAAATTTTAAGGCCAGAGTATGATATCAGCATAATCTCCGATGAAAAGGTTGATTATGATACTCCTTTCAATTACGGCATTCGGGTTAAAAATACGGGTAGGGGAAACGGAAGCAACATCACTTTAAATATCGTAATTCCTGAAAATCTAGTTTATGTATCATCGGACAACCCAGATTATAAAAACGACACATGGACTATCGGCACTCTTAAATCGAATGAAACAAAAACATTGACATTACGTGTTAAATGCATATCATCAAGTGACATAAAACTGAATGCTACGGTTAATGATCCAAATACGAATGAAAACATTAGTTATTCAAAAACAATTAAGGTCAATGCCCCAATTATTAACATGAACATATCGGACAATCATGATAACCTGACAATAACCGATAAGTTAAAGTTAAACATGAGTATTGTCAATGAAGGAAATGGAAAAAGCGGAAACTTAACTGTTACAATCAATATAGATGGAATCAAAACATATGACAATACATTCAATCCAATACGAAGTAATGAATGCCTGAATATAAGTTATGAATCATTGATTAACAAAACAGGCAAGTACAATGTGACGATAACAGTAACTGATGAAATATTTAATCTCAGCACAAACAAAAGTTTCGAATTGAATATAAAAAAGCCGGGATTAATAGTTGATAACAGCAATGCACATGTGAATGACAGCATTAATTTAACAGCCCACATTATCAATTTAAAGTCATTGGATAATTCGACTATTGTTTTTAAAGTAAACAACATTACAATTACCGGTTATCAGATCATAACAAACGGATCGGATATTTGTTTGGAAAACTTTTCTGTTCCATCATATTGGAAAAAAAGAAACTATACTCTTGAGGTAAAATTGTTTAAGAAGGGTTTTGAAAGTGTTTTAATGAATACTTCCCTTATTAACATTCTTAAATTAAATGTATACTCTGTAGTCTATAATATAACAGGATTTCCGAAAGATAAGATAAACTTGACGGCAATAATAATTGATGAAAGAAATCAAAGGGTAGATGTAGGAATTGCAAGGTTTAAAATTAACGGTATAACAATCAGACAGACAATTCACGTAAAAAATGGTGTTGTCTTGCTTAAAGATTATGTTATCCCGGAAAACTTCAGGGGACCAAAATACAATTTGTCGTTGGTCTACGGTGAAAACAACCTATATCACTCAAACAGAAACACGTCAGTAATAACACTTGAAAAAGAAGAATCTGACATAGACATAACCAATACAACATTCATCAAAAGAGAAGACTTTACTGTATATGCACGCATATATAGAAAATCGAACAATGACTGTGCATATGGAGGTAAGGCCATAGTGAAAATAAATCGTAAAACGGTATCCCCCGTATTGGATGTTTCTGGTGGTGAAATATCCTTTACTATTCCAAATATTCCCACTAGCCATATTGATTGTATAATCGTGTGCTATTCGGGCAATGAGATATTGTTGCCAAGCAGAAAGGTCGTGGGAATAAATAAATTCAATTGGAAATAGGGTTTACCCTTTAACCCCCTTTTATAATTAATTAACAAACGGAGGACAATTAGTATAATATAATGATTTATACTAAACAATATTACAATAAAAAATAGATATTTTATTAATCCCCCCTTTGTGCCGTGTATGATTTCCCCTTTTTTCATATACGGCACAATTATCTTTAGACTAATTTTGATTTACATAGCGATAATTTCAATCTAAACCCACATCATATCCTCAAAAATCCTTTAAAAATGTTAAAATACTATTAAGTTTAAATATTATCCAATTTATAATAATAATTATATATAAAAAAATGAGGAGATTAAATATGATAATCGTTAACGCATCCCTAAAAGCAAAAGAAGATAAAATCGAAGATATAATAACAGAAGCAGAAAAATTAATTCTAGCTTCAAGAGAACACGAAGGAAACATCAGTTATAACTTATATAGGGATGTTTTAGACAATTCATTAACTTTTGTTGAAAAATGGGAGTCAAAAGAATCTTTAGAAAAACATATGAAAACAGATGAATTCATATCATTTGGAAATAACGTCAAAGAATTCCTAACAGCTGAATTGGACGTTAATGTTTATCTTGGAGAACCAGTAACTGAAAATTAAATTATTGAAGTATTCACTTCAATAACCTTTTTTTTAAGAAAATAAATGATGAACAAATTTCTGCTTTGTTCGCATCATTTTATCAATCATTAATCAATATTTTCAATAATCATCTTTTGTTTTATTTCTCTTATGAGTTTAGCCTTTATTTTATTGTTTTTAATAGGATCCTTAATGAAAAACTTGATTGTAACGTCCACCCCATAAGGCGTTATGTTCTTAGGAAGTATTAGATATGTTGGTTTTTTTAGAATTAATTCATTATTATCCAGTATATTCTCCAATTCATGTATCTTTTCTTCGAAATCATAATCATTTCGGAGATTTATCTGAAAGGTTTCCGGATATACACCATACTTCGTATAGTTGACCAATGATTTCGTACTGAAGACAACATTAGGAATGGAGATATACTTGGTTTTATACTCCAATTCTACGGATTTGATTCCAATCTTTATTACCCTTCCCATCTGTCCATCTATCTCTATAAGATCACCTACTTTAAATTTCTTTTCAAGTATGATGATAACCCCTGAGATGATATTGGACAAGGTATCCTTTGCAGCTAGACTAACTGCTACACTCGCCAGTCCCAAACTTAATATCAGGCTCTGTAAATCTATTCCTAAAATGGACAGTATTGAAATAATTATCAGGATAACCGTCATATAATGGATAATGGAAATAATCCTCTTTATTAACGTTTTTTCGGTAGCATCCTCATCATCATATTTGGATAATGCTTTGACGATTATTTTCATCACAATTAATGGTATAGCAATGGCAAGAATTACCCAAAATATCGTGTATATATAAGGTAGCATCAATTCATATGGATTTACTGATATCATCTTTAATTCCTGTTATTTCTTATTTTGAATAATAATTATTTTTAATTATTAAATACATATATAGTTATAATATACTTTTTTATGGATAATACTTATTTTTTTCTAAATCAATCAAGAAGAGGTAAAAATCAAATGGTTTTAAGAGAATTATTAGCACCGGCAGGTAGTTATGATATATTGGTTGTTGCAATCAATGCAGGTGCAGATGCCGTTTATATAGCAGGCCATAGATATGGTGCCAGAGCATTTGCCCATAACTTCACATCAGAAGAAATTGAAAAAGCGGTTAAATATGCCCATCTTAATGGTGCAAGTATACACGTTACCGTGAATACCCTGTTTAACAGCAAGGAGATTCTTGAAGTTCTAAAATATGTTCAATTCTTATATAGAACAGGTGTCGATGCCGTTATTGTACAG
The DNA here is from genome assembly GCA_003266145.1 of Methanosphaera sp. SHI613. GTDB lineage: Archaea > Methanobacteriota > Methanobacteria > Methanobacteriales > Methanobacteriaceae > Methanosphaera. The sequence continues at coordinate 13,141 of MVJJ01000002.1, read as the reverse complement.
GACATCGGACTTATCTACTTACTCAACAAGTACATTCCCGAAATGGAAGTTCACTCATCCACTCAAATGACACTTCGTGACTATAACAGTATCCTATGGGCCAGGGATGAAGGTATCAAAAGAGTTATTTTACCTCGTGAGATGGAAATTGATGAAATAAAAAGTATTAACGACAGATTAAAAAAGGACAACGTTAAGATGGACCTGGAGGTCTTCGGTCATGGCTCCCTATGTTACTGCATCTCAGGAGACTGTTATATGTCTTCATTCATATCAGGCCGTAGCGCCAATAGAGGTGCATGTGCCCAACCGTGCAGATCCAATTATAAGCTACGGTATAAAAATCACAGCATCAATAACGGCTGTCTGATATCAACCCATGACTTGGCCACATTCAAGCATGTTAAGGAGATATCCGATGCAGGTATCATTTCACTTAAAATTGAGGGCAGATTGAAGTCAGAGGATTATGTGGCTACCGTCGTACATGCATATAGGACCATGATTGACAATATGAACTGTGAGGATAATGATGAGCTTATCAAGTCACTTCAGGAAGAACTTGACTTGACTTTCAACCGTTATTATACAAACGGTTATATCATGCATGACAGTCCTGGAGAGGTCATGGGCAGGGAAAGTTCATTCCATCAGGGATTATATCTAGGTAAGATTAAATCCATCGAGGATACATTGGTTGATATTGAATTTGAAAATGAAAATCATCCTACTCTTGTTAAAGGTGATGGTATCGGCTTTAAACACAACAATCACATCAGAGGTATTTACCTGGATAAGATTATAGAACAGGACGCAAATCACATATTGATTGATACAACTCGTGACATTCGTGTTGGCTCCGAGGTTTATATAAGTTATTCCAAATCGCTACATGATAAACAGAAACAATATTATAATGAGCGCATCAAATCCACCCTTCCTATATCATTGGATATTTCCTGCAATAAGAAGATGCAGATGACGGTTAACGTTAGTTTCAGGGCAAACAAGAAGATTGTTAGTTTTGGATACAAATCAGAACGTAAATTTGATGAGGCCATCAATAAGCCGGTGACTGAAGAGATGATTATTAATCAAATGTCTAAAACTGGAGATACCCCATTCTATATCAACAGCATTAGGGTTAATGATTTTCCGGACAATCTTTTTATGCCACTAGCCAAGATTAACAATATCCGAAGGGAGGTCCTGGATATTGCAAGCCAAAAACTATTAAAATCATTCATTCCAGATGAGAGCAAACAGGAGAATATCAGGAAAACCATTAAAAAACTTGCAAAGGATTCAAAGAATAAAACATATGATACTGAAGTTGCCGGTTATGTTGGATTAAATGTATATGTAGACAACCTGGAACTGCTGACTATCGCCAATAGAAATCCGATAAACAGAATATACTTTGATGCATCATACATCTATGACAACAAGGATGAATACTTCGAAAACATAGAAGAACTGATGATAAAAGCCGCCAACATAGCATCGGATAAGGAAGTGGTCTGGGTACTTTCAGCATTTACATCAGATGAAGACCTTAATAAGATAAAAGAAATACATGATAGATTAACCGACAATAACATTCACATATCAATAATGGGAGACTCACCATCACTTACCCGAATATTTCCGGATACGAACGTCTATGCATCCCATAACCTAAACATATGGAATAACTACAGCGTTGCAATGCTTGATAAAAACAACTTCAAGGCAGCTACCATATCAAGCGAATTAAGCAAGGAGGAAATAGAGGATCTTGTGAAAAAATCCCAAGAATATGATACCAAACTTGAACTTATAGTTCAGGGCAATCAGGAGATAATGGTATCCAAGGATGACTTCAGTAACCTGAAAGGCGGTTTTGACTTGGATATAGACAGTGGAGAATATGTCGTACTGGAGGATAAGGACAACAATAAAAAATATAAGATATACTTCGACTACAACAAGCAGAGTCATTTCCTAAACAACGACATGCTATGCCTGATTGATGAGATTGACGAAATCAAACAGATGGGCATAGAAAACATAACATTGGACTGTCGATTCACGACTCCAAAATATATCAACAAAATCATAAACATATACATTCAAAGGTTAAGGGATGAGAATCCTACCAGATTGTACTCTGACAGCATTAAAGAAATTTCATATTCAAAACTCAATAAGGGAAATTATATCAATAAGAGAGTTCTTGAAGATTTAAAAAGTCAGAAAAAGAGAAAGAAGAAAAGACAATAAATAAAGTTTTTTCTTAATAATTTTTTTTATCCCCTATTATCTATTTTTTTATACATCGTTATTATATTACAACCGGTATTGTCTGATTTGGATGTTTTATAATAGTCAAAACCTTTTTTTAGATAAAACATGCAGCTGTCCACCAGTGAATCTGCAAGAATATAACTGACGTTGCTACGGAACCTTTTTACAATCCACAATATATCCATAATAATCAAGGTTGCAAGTCCATATGTCCTATACTTCTTACAGATATAAAAGTAATCTATTTTTACACATGCATATTCATGATTATCTAGGCTAAATACACTGTCCTTTAATGTGAATACACCAAGTAATTTATTTTGATAGATTATTAAAAATATTTCATTATCCTTATTATAGTAATTGAATAAATCCTCAGTGAAAAAATCAAGACTCTCGGAGCAATCGTACTTATGAATAATAGCATATTCATTTATCTTTAAAACTTTACTTCTTGCGATTATTTCATACATTTTCCTATACATAATTTTTTTATAAATTATCCTCCATAAATTTAATTTAGTTAATATAATTATTTATTAAACATTGTATAAATATATTATTGATAATAAGACAATAATACAATGAAAATAAAAATTATGGAAAAAAATTATAAAACAAAAAATATCGAAAAGTTTTTATTAAATATGTTAAATAAATATTAAAGTATAAGGTTTTATAGAAACTATAAGACTGATGAAAAAAATTTTTTATAAAAATAAAAAATGGAATTTATAATTATTTAGGAGATAAGATTTTTTATGACATGTACCATTTTAGTTGGTGGACAATGGGGAGACGAAGGTAAAGGAAAATGTATCACTTACTTTTGTACCAAAGACAAACCAGACATTATTGCAAGAGCAGGAGTAGGACCAAATGCAGGACACTCCGTAGAATGTAACGGAGATAAATATGCACTCAGACTAACACCATCTGGTTTTTTCAATGAAGATGCAAGATTATTAATAGGTGCCGGAGTACTGGTAAATCCAGAAGTATTCAAACACGAATTAGAATATCTTGACAAATACAACACTGACGGCAGAACATTCATGGACTCCAACTGTGCAATAATTACCGACAAACACACCCAAGCAGATAAGGATTCATCATACCTATCCAAAAAGATAGGAACAACAGGCAGTGGATGTGGACCGGCAAATGCTGATAGGATAAACAGAACCATCGACTACGCAAAAGATGTAGACTGTCTAAAAGATTACATAACAGACGTACCAACAGAAGTAAACAAAGCGTTAGATGAAGGAAAAGATGTCTTCATCGAAGGATCCCAGGGATTCGGATTAAGTCTATACTATGGAACATACCCATTCGTTACAAGTAAAGATACCTGTGCAAGTACAGCAGCAGCAGATGTAGGAGTAGGTCCAACAAGAATAGATGAAGTAGTAGTAATCTTCAAAGCATACACCACACGTGTTGGAGAAGGACCATTCCCAACAGAAATAACTCCAGAAGAAGCAGAGGAAATGGGAATAGAAGAATACGGTGTTGTAACAGGACGTAAAAGAAGAGTAGGATTATTCGATAAGGAATATGCAAGAAGATCATGTATGATAAACGGTGCAACACAAGTTGCACTAACATGTATCGACAGATTATACCCAGAATGTTACCAAGCCAACAAATATGAAGACTTATCCGATGAAGCTAAAGAGTACATCCAAGACATTGAAGACAGCATAGGCGTTCCTATAACAATCATATCAACAGGACCCGACTTAGCCGATACAATAGACCTCAGAGATGAAAAACTAAACTAATCTCCTTCTTTTATTTTTTAATTTTAAACACCTAAAAAAAGCTATTTTTATGAAAAACTATCCCTTATTCATTTATTCTAATTTAATCTATTCATACAAAACTTATCAAACATTAAATAACGAGAATATCTTAAAATTAAAATAAATATAATCATCAAAAAAAGTATTATAACTTAAATGAGGAAGAATAATATGCATTTTTCAAGTAAAACAATCAGACCACCATTTGAAGCAAGAAGCATATCATTACAAGTCACATCAGGATGCAGCCACAACAAGTGTGATTTTTGTAACTATTACAACAACATCCCTTTTAATATATCAACCTATGAAGAAATAATTGAAGACTTGAAAGAATTGAAAGATAAGAGGATTTCATATAATCGTATATGGTTACAATCAGCAGATGCATTTACTATAAAATGTGATAGATTAAGAACAATTGCCAATCTTATCCATGAACATCTTCCTTACATCAATAGTATTGGATGCTATTCCAGAATAAACAGCTTAAATAATAAATCAGTCCACCAATTAAATCAATTAAATAAGTTAGGCTATGATTCCATTGTTTTCGGTACCGAGTCTGGTGATGATTACCTTTTAAAATATATGAATAAAGGCTACCAATCAAGGGATATCCTAAGGCAAATCAGAAAAATGGACAAAAGTAACATGAAGTACACACTCATTTTCTTAAATGGAATGGGCGGTCATGATTATGGATTAACCCATGCAATAAAAACAACATCGGTTTTCAATAAGTTAAATCCTGAAAGAATCATGATAAACCGATTAAACATTCATGAAGACACAACATTATACAATAAGGTAAATAATAATCAATTCAAAACAGCAACCCCTGAAGAATGCATCAGGGAATTAATATCATTTATTGATAATCTTGAAATAGATACATTTATCGATGCTACAAACGATACGAACATCATACCATTTTTCGGAAAGACAGGCAATAAAAAGAGCATCATAGAAAAATTAGAGCATCATCTGGAAAAAAAACGATAGTTAGCTAAAAAAGAGTTGAAAATGATGCTAATCTTTAGCATCTCTGTACATGTGTGCAAATTTTGGATCGTATAGTTTGGACTTCTCTCCACTTTGCTGGTCAAGTACGTCCCCAACTACAATCATTGCTGTTTTTGTAAATCCTGCATCATGTACCTTTTGAGCAATATTTGTCAGATCACCACGGACGATTTCCTGGTCAGGCCATGTTGCCTTTTTAACTACTGCTACAGGTGTTTTTTCATCATATTCTTTAAGCAGTTCACCTACAACATCATCGATCATATGAATTCCTAAGAAGATACACATTGTCGCATTGTGTTGTGCTAGACTTGCCAGTGCTTCTTTTGATGGTTTTGGTGTTCTTCCTTCAGGTCTTGTGATGATGATAGTCTGTGATACTTCAGGTAGTGTTAACTGAGATTCAAGTGCTGCGGCTGTTCCAAATAAGCTACTTACACCAGGAATAATTGTAAATTCTATTCCAAGAGGTCTTAGTTGATTTATTTGTTCTGCTATAGCACCATATATTGCAGGGTCTCCAGTGTGTACTCTTGCTATGATTTTGTTTTCTTCATGTGCCTTTTTGATTACGTCAAGGATTTCATTCAAGTCCATTTCTGCACTGTCATATATTTTTGCATCATCCTTTGCAATGTCAAGTACTGCAGGGTTTACTAGACTGCCGGCATAAATAATTACATCGGAGTTTTTTATTGCTTCTGCTCCTTTGACTGTGATAAGTTCAGGATCTCCTGGTCCTGCTCCTATAAATATTACTTTTCCTTTATAATCTTCAAAGTTCATTCATATCTACCTTTAATTTTAATATTTTTTTACTTAGTATTAATTTTATTTTCATTAATTATATACTTTGTTTTAATAGTAATTGATATTAGATTAATTATTTTTTAAAAATGACGCCGACAAACATGGAACATCAGTTTTAAATCAAATCAGTACTTATTTGTTAAATCTATTTAATGTATCCGTCATTATTCCGGAGAGTATCAATATTATTCCTATAGCTATGATTGCCCATCCTATTGCCTGATAATATAGATTAGATTCAAATACTGTCATATTTAAGGACAATATTATGAGTATTCCAAAAAAGAGAATTACAAAACCACCTATTCCATAAAAGTATAATGGCCTGTTAAATCTCATTATTTCAAGTATTCTCATGAGTACACTTAAACCCTGTATGACAGGATTTTCACGGGTTGTCTGGACATCATATCGGACAGTTATCGGCACTTCAACAATTCTTAAGTTGTTTTGTGATGCTTCTATTAGCATGTCACTTTCTATTCCAAAGCCGTCCGGTTTGAATTCAAAATATTGTATTGAATTTGATGAAAATGCCCTGAAACCACTCTGGGAATCAGTTAATTTAACATCCGCTGCTATATTCGTTGCCTTATCCAAAACCGTTTGACCAACCCTACGATATGTTGGCGTGCTAGTATCATGACCATTGAGATATCGACTACCGTTAACGATATCTGCCGTATCATCTTCTATTGGCTTAATTAATTTAGGTATTTCCGAAGGATTATGTTGCCCATCAGCATCTATTGTTATTATGATATCATAGCCTGATGCATATTCAAAACCTGTTTTTAATGCCACACCCTTACCTTTGTTTGTTTGATGTGATAATACTGTTGCACCGGCTAATTTAGATATTTGAGCTGTCCTATCAGTACTTCCATCATCTATTACTATAACTTCATCGGCATATTCCAAAGACAATATAACCATACTTCCTATAGCTATCTCCTCATTATATGCCGGCAATAATACAGCAACACTACTCATCGATATTACAACTCCTAAAAATAAAAAATAATATTTCCATATTATAAATATATTTAGTTGTTTAAACTATTATATTTTAAAATAATTTTGTCAAGACAATATCAATAACTAATAATAAAATACATTACATATATAAGTATTAACTAAGCGAATACAAATAGGAATAGATATGAATTGGAAAAACAAACAGGTTTTAATTACAGGCATAAATGGTTTTGTTGGTTCATACTTGGCCAATGAATTAATCGATAAAAAATGTAAGGTTTATGGATTAATGAGAGACCAATCAAAGATTACATCAGAGAACTTGACAAATAAGAATATTGACCAAAAAATCAACCCCCTAATTGGAGACTTAAGGGATATATCCACCATATCCAATGCATTGGAAGAATCCCAGCCGGATTATATCTTTCACCTGGCGGCCCAATCATTTGTGCCGATATCATTCAAAAAACCGAAGCTTACATATGATGTTAATGTAATGGGAACGTTGAATCTATTGGAAGCCATGAGGACAAGTGAATGTGATGGCCGTATGATATTTGCAGGTTCAGGTGATGAATATGGACTGGTAATATCATCCAAGGACCAATACAATGAAATATTGAAGAAATACAATAGCATTTTTCCAGATATTAGTGATGAATTTGAGAGCGAACTGGCAATTAATGAAAATAACCCGTTAAGACCCATGAATCCCTATGCAACATCCAAGGTAAGTGGTGAATTCTTAACAAGAAATTACCATAATGCATATGACTTGGATTGTGTTGTTGCAAGATGTTTTAATCATGAGGGAGCCGGTCGTGGCGAGGACTTCGTTACAAGCGTCATTACAAGCCAGGTAGTTGACGTTTTAAATAATAAATGTGATTCGATAAATATCGGCAACGTCAATGCCCTTCGTGATTGGAGCCATATTTCAGATATGATTAACTCCTACATGACTCTTGCCCTAAATGCACAAAGCGGCCAGGTATATAATCAAGGTTCAATGCGTACCAATTCAATCCTATCATATATATTGCTGAGCATTCAAGAAGCCGGATTTAACATAAACAGTATTGAAACATTCAATCATGACAAAAAGATAACTAATCCAACTGAAATTAATGAAGACAAATATTATGGTGTTTCATTCAAGAAAACAAAAGTCGATTCCATGTTTTTAGATAACATGTTAGAATACACGATTAAAGATAAGGGAATTCTGGTAAAAACTGATAATAAAGACATCAAAGTAGTCTTTAATCCCGAACGTTTCAGACCATCTGATGTTCCGATATTACTTTCAGACACCGGTAAAATAGAAAAGATTGGTTTTGATAGGAAATATGAATTAAACAACATAATTAATGACCAGATAAACTATTACAAAAAACGACAATTGAATCAATAGAACAAAAAAATACCAAGAAATAATGATTAACTTATTACATCCAATTAATCGAAGGTGAAGAAAAAATGAACATTTGCATCGTAACAGAGTACTTTCCACATAGCAATGACCTGGACATAAAGGGAGGAGTAGAAGTATGTGCCTTTAATGAGGCACAACAACTGTCTAAATACAACAACGTAACCGTACTAACATCAAAGGAGGATAATGAAAACGATGAGTTCTACATTGATGACATTCATGTAATATGCTGCGGTAAAAAAAGAGGATATGTTCAGAAAGGATCATTCCTGAGTAGATTAAATTTTATGAAGGACTCCCTCGATATAGGTAAGAAGTTAGATAATATTGACCTGGTAATCGGATATAACTTTATAACATACCCTATAGCAAATAAAATAGCTAAAAAGCATTCCATTCCATTGGTTGCCCGTTATCATGACGTGTGGATTGGAAACTGGGTTAAGAATATGGGAGTGACTGGAGTCTTTGGTGAAGTTCTTGAAAGGGATTTTCTTAAACAGGACATCGATTTGATTCTGCCCGTCAGTGACTATACTAAAAGAAATCTTCTTAAATATGTTGATGAGGATAAGGTGAAGACCATCCATAACATTGTTGACTTTCCAGTAGTTGAATCTGAAAGCTACACCAAACCTACTATATCCTGTGTTGCAAGACTTGTTGAATATAAAAGAGTAGAGGATCTGATAAGGGCTGTTGACATAGTCAAAAAAAGCGTTCCTGATATCCAGTGTAAAATTATAGGTACCGGCCCTATGGAAGATGAACTGAAAAATCTGGTAAAAACTTTAAATCTGGAGGATAATGTGGAGTTCTTAGGATTTGTCGAAAAACATGAGGATGTCATGAAAGTGGTTAACTCCTCCAAGATATTCTGTCTTCCAAGCATTGTCGAAGGTTTCGGTATTGTTGTAATCGAAGCGTTATCTCTCAAGACACCATTTGTAGCCGCAGAGATTGATCCCGTTGTTGAGGCTAGTGGGAAAAAAGGAGGTTTGTTCTTCAAGCCTAAAGATTATGTTGGATTGAGTGAATGTATTTTAAAGTTGTTGAACGATGATGAACTCTATAAAAGTCTACAGGATGAAGGTTATATTCAATCCAAAAACTATACCAAGGAGGTTATCGGTAAAAAGTTAAACGATGCTATAAATTCCATTGAAAAATAAGATTTATTCCATAATCATTGTTAAAAAGATGTTACTATAAAATTAGATGACATTATCAAAAAAAATATTAAAAAAATGGTATTATTCCAGTCTGTAATACCATTTCATCCATTCAGCTGTTTTTTTAATTCCCTCTTCAGGTTTTACCTTAGGGTCATGTTTTAAGTCCCTGATTGATTTTGAAAAGTCTATGGTTTTTACTTTTGTTGTGAAAGCTTCTGCTTCTTCATAAGTAACAAGTGAATCATCACGGCCTGTGGCTTTAAGTACAAGGTCTGAGTAATCTTTAATATCCATTTCCCAATCCTGATTTCCACCGATGTTATATGCTTCTCCGGCTTTGAAGTTATCAACTATATTGGCAAATGTTCTTGCGGTATCCCCAACATAATCTATTATTCTTTTATGTCCCTTATAGACAGTGTATGGCTTGTCATGTAGTGACAGGTAGATGAATTTTGGTATGAATCCACGATATGGAGTGTAATGTTCACCTGGCCCATAACAGTTTACCGGCCTTACTCTTACTGTTTCGGTTCCATGCATGGTAGCGGAATTCATACACATGAGTTCACCGGCCCATTTGCTGATAGCATAATCGTTCATCTGATAGGTGTCTTTTATTGGATTTTTCTCCATCACATCCTCGGTCATTATTCCATTATAATCACCGTATACTTCCGCTGATGAGAAGAATATCATCCGGAACTTGTTTTTTTCCTGTAACCTGATCATGTTTTTTGTACCTATGACGTTTGTCTGCCATAGATTTTCATAGTATGCCTCACCATTCCATCTACCATATTCGGCAGCCAGATGATAAACGTAATCAAATGGTCCTTCTTCTTCAAAGGTTCTTTCCAGCTGACGGTAGTAGCGTACATCAGTACGTACATAGTCATCACGTTCATTGTTCAATAAGTCCGCAGCGATTACTTCATGTCCACGGCTTCTTAATTCGTTTACAAGATTTGTACCGATAAATCCTGCTCCTCCAGTAACTAATATTCTACTTGTTTCCATAAACTCCCTCATAAATTTTATTAATTATACTTAAAAGTTTATCATTTTTATTATTAAAATTTTTTGAATAATTAACTTATTTAACCAAGAGTAGCTAAAGTAAATAATAAGAAATTATTAAAGTAAGAAATTATCGGAGAGATTATTATTATGTTTACTATCGGTCCACACTTATCCATAAACAAGGGTTTTGAAAACATCGGATTGGAGGCTTTAAGTATTGATGCAAATACATTTCAGTTCTTCCCTAGAAGTCCACGTGGAGGCAAGGCAAAAAAGTTGGACATGGAGGATATTGCAAAATTTGAGGATGTTAGAAAAAACAGCAACATCGATGTTATACTTGCTCATGCACCATATGTGATTAATCTTGCCAGCAAATCAGAAAAGACAAGACAGAATGCTTATGAACTTTTTGAAGATGATCTGAGAAGATTAAGTCATCTGTCCAATAATATGTATAATTTTCATCCTGGCAGCCATGTAGGCCAAGGCGTGGATAAGGGTATTGAATTTATCAGCAGCTCATTGAACAATTTAATTCATGATGACCTGAAGACGGTCATACTTCTTGAGACCATGGCAGGAAAAGGTACGGAAATCGGACGATGCTTTGAAGAGCTAGAGTCAATAATCGAATTGGTGGATAATAATGAAAAACTTGGAGTATGCCTTGATACTTGTCATGTCTATGATGCGGGTTATGATATTGTAAATGACCTGGATGGGGTTCTTGATGAATTTGACAGTATCATTGGACTTGATAAGCTTAAGGCCATACACCTCAATGACAGTATGTACGGATTAGATAGTCATAAGGATAGACATGAAAAGATTGGAGATGGAAAAATAGGTCTGGATGCTATAGGAAATATCATCAACCATAGGAAATTAAGAAATTTACCATTCTTCCTGGAAACACCTAATGATGTTGAAGGATACAAGGATGAGATTAAATTACTCAGGGAACTTTATGAAGATTAAAGCCCCAACTTCTTTTTTTAGTATATTTATTTTATGACCAATTAAAAATAGAATTATTTGATAACATAGTAAAATAATTAATGATATATTATATATACGTATGTATTATCAAATTTATCGATTATTGTATCCATTACATGTACATGGATTAATTAAAAAAAATAAATTTGAAAGAAACCAGTTATTTAAGAGGTTTGATATTTGTGATAAAACTTCATGAATCAAAATAATCAGTGCTACAATAATCAACGCCTCACTGTTATCAGTGAATCTTAAAACCATATAACCGGTAGATGCACCGAAAAGATAGAATATTGCAAGTATTATTTCAAATATCTTTGTCAACGTTGAAAAAAAATAGTAATGAAAAAGAGAATTATGAAAAATTGTATTTAATGGCCATGGTGTTAATCAATACTAAAAGATTCATCTACGACAGTAATCAATTAATATCTATTTGTATATGGTATTTATATAATATTAGTAGTGTATTCCCACATATAATTTCTATTTGAAGTTATCATCCCTTAATTTATAACTTGGAGGTATAGATTAATTATAGAGGAGATTTAACGTATTATTAAATAAAATTAATATCAGTACAAAATATCAATTTTACATTTAAATAACCCAGAACATTTTTCATAAATTTTCTTTATCAAAGTATTATCCTTAAAATAATACACATCACACAAAATCAATTATTTTTTATAAAATTATAAAAATAATTTTAATTTATACAATATTTATTTAATCGTAGAAATTAAATAAACAATACCCCTACCTCCCATGGGTATATTATATTATTATACCCCATCCTATATAAACATGTTTAAAGACAAACTAATACAAATAAAAGAATATTTTTAAAAATAAAGAATACTTTATGGATCACCATTAATGAAAAAAATAAGATAAACCTTAATCAACTAAAGAAATCATAAATGATAATTTCAAATAACAATTATTTGAATAAAAAAAAATATAAAATTAAAAAAATAATAAGCATATGTCCATTTAAATAATGATTTTAATAACCTATATCAGCCACGATAGTTTCAATAGGCATTGTTTTTTTTAATGATTTAAATCAGTTATAAACTAAATTTGAAGAGATTCTAATATAAATTATTGACTTTAATTATGGTTCCACCAAAGCAACCTGATTAAAAGAAGCGAATACTTTTCTTTAGCGATTATATTATTTTTTAATATGCTATTAAATCATACATTGTTATCTCTTATAAAACGTTGCATGTACATTCATTTAGTTTAACTCATCACCCCAATATTTATATTAAATGATACATTGATAACCCATTTCATGCAAAAAGTATAATAATAATAAGCATGAACTACTATCGATAAAGACTTCATTTTGCATAATTCTCACCACATGCTTTTTCATTTTTCATCACTCCGATGTTTAAATCATTTTTAACTAATTTAATAAAACGAAAATATAATCGGACGAATATCCTTAGTATAATTATCTACTGCTAAAAAATATTGTAAACTATCATCACTAGATAAATAATAAAGATACACCAAATATTACCAAATAACATTTGATAATTAAGTATATGACATTTAAATAAAATTCAAAATTATTAATT
>MVJJ01000187.1 GCA_003266145.1 Methanosphaera sp. SHI613 | reverse complement strand
TATAAACAAAATAATTATTAAGGAAATAAGATAAAACTATCAGTATTAGAAATCTAAAAAAATACTTAAGAGATGAATCAATGACTGACATAAAAGATAAAACATCAATTATAGATTTACTTATTTTGCCGGTAATACTGATTATCATATGGTATCTAATCTGTGATGTATTTATGATGGTTCCATCGTATATGTTTCCGGGACCAATTGAAGTATTCAATGCATTCATAAAATTAGTGGTATCCGGTAAATTATTTACTGATATAATTGCAACATTATACAAGGTATTAGTCGGTCTACTTCTGGCTGCTGTAGTTGGAATAACACTTGGACTAATACTAGGATGGTCTAAACGATTAGAGAGAATATCAACATTAATCGTAAGTATATTAAGACCTATTCCGCCAATAGCATGGATACCATTTTCAATATTATGGTTTGGTATCGGATCAAAACCGGCAATATTCATCATATTCATAGGATGTGTATTTCCAATATTAGTATCAACAATTGATGGTGTGCATAGAACTAAAGGGGTACTTATAGAAGCAGCCAAATCATTCGGTGCATCAAATATGCAGATATTAACAGAAGTTATTTTGCCTGCAACAATACCATACATAGTAACGGGTCTGAAAGTAGGTATCGGAATAGCATTGATGTGTACAATTGCAGGAGAAATGATTGGATCCAGTTCTGGTATAGGATATATGATATTGACTTCAACAAATCTTTTCGATACCGGTTCAACGGTAGTGGGAATGCTGGTAATTGGAGTACTTGGAATAATATTCGATTACATATTTACAAAAATACAAGAAAGGATATTCTGGTAAGGTGACAAGATGACATTCAGAATAGAAAATGTATCAAAAAAATTCGTATCTAAAGATAATGTGGAAGTATTAGCTTTAGATAACATTAACTTAAACATAGAAACTGGAAAATTCGTATGCTTTGTAGGTCCATCCGGTTGTGGAAAAACAACACTGCTTCGTTTGATGGAAGGATTTGAAACACCAACCGAAGGTCAGATATATGATGATGATGAACTTGTAACTCAGCCATCACGAGAAAGGGGCTTCATATTCCAGGATTACTCTCTATTTCCATGGCTTAATGTAATGGATAACGTGACTTTTGGATTAAAAATTGCTGGAAAACCCGAAGAAGAGAATAAAAAAAGAGCATTAGCATATCTTGATGCCGTAGGCTTAACAGAGTTTGCACAAAAGTATCCTCATGAGTTATCCGGTGGAATGAAACAGCGTGTTGCAATAATCAGATCAGTTATAAATCAATCAAAGTCATTGCTGATGGATGAACCCTTCAGTGCTTTGGATGTTCAGACAAGACATTCCCTGCAGAAACAATTTATCGGAACATGGGCCGATAAGAAAAGAACAACGATATTCGTAACCCACGATGTTGATGAGGCAGTATTTTTAGCCGATGAAATAGTCGTATTCTCAAGACGTCCCGGCAGGATAAAAAAAGTATTTGAAAATAATCTTCCAAGGCCACGTGTACGTGATAGTGAGGAATTTAGGAACCTTGCTAATCAAATTACCGAAGAAATAGATGAAACAGATGATTAATCTGATTCATATTTGTCTTTTTTTTTATTTATATTATTTTAAAGTAAATTAGTTATCGACAATACTTATTAATTGCATTATCTGTGCTGATTGCATACCTGATATGTTTAAGCTTTTTAAAGCCTTGACAACAGACATGTTAAGATTCAAGTTGGACACTACCAGCCCTTCTGTCGTTAGCTTTCTGAATTGGTTGTACTGTTCTTCATTATCAAACCATTGTCTTAACTGTGATTCAATCGGTTTTAACTTTTCATCAAGTACATCCGCCAATTCTTCTATGGCCTTATCATTTTCACGGACCATCTCTGTCTGCAAGACTCGTCCTATATCATTTTGCGTAAAGGTCTTTTCAAGTTCTTCCAGAATCAATTCATCTATAACCTCATTATCCTTTTGATTATCCTTTAATTTTTTGTTACGTTTGTTGTCCTTAACAAAATCCTTATAAAAATTGTCAATGGCAGTTTTATCATGGTCAAAAAGGCTTTCTACAGTACTTACTAAAACGGTACTAGCATATTTTTTAATTTTTTCTTCATTAATCATTAAATTCTTCTCCTAAACTCACAACTCTATTATATTATATTAAATCTGTAGTATTTATGGATATTGTAAAATATCTGTTAAAAGTAGGAGGGTGGATGAATTGGAGGCATCTTTCTTTAAATAAAGTATTCCCTGTTGAAAGTTATGCACTTGTCATTTCATTATTTTTTTATTTATTTTTTGTATATTTGAGATTATTTTATTTTTTGTTGCATTTTTTTATTCATATCCACTTTAATTTCTAAGGCTAATAATTACTTAAATAATATATATTCTTATTAACTTATTACTCCATTCTTATAAAAAAAGTGTTGTTTAACATACGGTATTTGTATGTCAAACACTTCCTTTACTCTTATTCTTCAGCAGGAGATAAGAAATCATATAAGTATACAGCGAATATTGCTCCTATAATAGGTGCGATTAAGTATGCTGGGAATAATTCCCAAGGTGCTGCGGTACCTACTAAGGTGTTCATTAACATAGGTGCGAATACCCTTGAAGGGTTAATTCCACAACCAGTGAAACCACCGATAGCTATTACGATACCAGCAAGTACTAAACCGATACTTAATGCTGCATCTTTAGCTTGTCCGTCTACAGCTGCTGCCATAATACAGTACATTAATAGTGCGGTACCTATGAATTCT
>MVJJ01000134.1 GCA_003266145.1 Methanosphaera sp. SHI613 | reverse complement strand
TAATAATATAATTATTTTAAATTTTAACTAAAGCATATGCTAATAAATTAGTAAGTGTATAAAAGTATTACTCAAGAGTGAAAAAACATAATTTATGCCAACACTCAAATTTTAAAAAAAAATAAACGGAGGTACATAATGAAGATTATATCGTAATGGCATTCGTTGCATCCGAAGATTTTTCTACGGTCTCCTTTTTAATCACATAGTCATTGAAGTTTCGGTCATATAGTGATGCGGCCAGTATTACAACTGCACATGAACCGACATTATGTACAAGTGCTCCTGTAATCGGATTTAACAGTCCGAGTACTGAACATATTATCGCAAGAGCATTTATTATCATGGATATTGTGATGCTTAAGTGAATGGTGAATAATGTTGAATTTGACAATTTTTTAAGATATGGAAGTTTTTCAATATCATCCCCTAATAGTGCTATATCCGCCGCATCTATTGCTATGTCACTTCCCATACCTGCCATTGCTACACTTACATCAGCAGTCTTGAGTGCAGGAGCATCATTTACTCCATCACCTACCATACATACACATTTACCTGAATCCCTTAGTTGTTGTACTATTTCTACCTTATCTTCAGGAAGTAATTCGGAGTGAATGTTTTTGATACCTATTTTTTGTGCAAAATAATTTGCAGCCTTTTTGTTATCACCAGTTATAAGTTCAACACTTGTATTAAGGCTTTCTTCAAGGGTGCAGATTACATCTTTAGAATTTTCACGTAGAACATCTGATAGTCCTACAAGTCCAATGATTTTATCATTTACAGCCACGATAATTGATGCCATACCAACATCCCTTAATGAATCCAATTGATTGATTGCATCGTTATCCATATGTATGTTGTTATCGTCCAATAATTTTTTATTTCCTGCATAGACTGTATCATTGCCATATTTGACTATAACTCCTTTACCCGGTATCATTTCAAATTCATCAACATCTTGAATGTTGCCTATATGTTCTTTAGCATAACTAACAACTGCTTTTCCTATTGGATGTTCGGATTTCTGTTCGGCTATTGACACGTATTCAAGTAGCTTGTCCTCTGATATATCCTCATCAAGTGATATTAGTTTTGATAATTCGAGATTTCCATAGGTTAATGTACCTGTCTTGTCAAATCCGATACAGTCGACCTTGCCCATCTTTTCAAGAGCTTCACCTGACTTGATGAGTACGCCGTGTTTTGTTGCCTGGCCGATGGCAGCCATTATTGCCGTTGGTGTAGCGAGTATCAATGCACATGGACAGAATACTACTAGTATGGTTACTGCCCTTATTAGTTCCCCTGTTATAAAGTATGTTACTACTGCAATGGCAAGTGCTATAGGTACAAGCCATGTTGCCCACTTATCGGCGATTCTCTGAGTTGGTGCCTGTTTCTGGTCTGCTTCCTGTACCATCTTTATAAGTTTTTCAAGTGATGAATCCTTACCTACCTTGGTGGCCTTGAAATCTATCGCACCATATAAGTTTAACGTTCCGGCAAATACTTCATCACCGGTTGACTTATCTACAGGTAGTGATTCACCAGTCATTACTGATTGATCTATAGATGTGTCACCGTTTATTATAACTCCATCGGCAGGTACTGTTTCACCGGGCAGTACTCTTATTGTATCATCAATCCGTACTTGCTTTGCATCTATTTCTTTTTCTATCATGTGATTATTTTCTTGTGTTATTATTCTGGCCTTTTGTGGTTTCAGATTTATTAAATCTGCAAGTCCCCGTTTGGAACGTTCTACTGTATAGTCTTCTAAGAGTGCTCCCAGTGCCATGATGAAACATACTTCACCAGCTGCAAATATTTCACCTATAAGTAGAGATGCTATCATTGCCATGACTATTAATAGTGCTGAAGATATCCAATGTTCATATATCAGTCTGCTTACTGCCAGGTATAATAATGGGAGTCCGCAGATTATTATCGTTATCCATGCCGGATCAAGATATGTCTGAACATCTATTCCCATAAGTAGGAATATTAAACTGATTGCCAGGAATATTCCTCCGACGATAGTCATCTCTAAGCTTTCAAATGTATCGATTAGTTTTAAGAATTTGTTCATTAGTATTACCTCCTTATAAATATATTTGCTCTATAGTAATACTATTGTAATACTACTATATAAATGAATTTACTAATAAGTAATACATTTGTATTAATATAACAAATAAATAATGTATAACAAAAAAGTGAAATAATAGGTATTAAAAATACAAAATATAAATAAATAAGAAATAAATAAAAAAAATTTAAAAATCTAAAAAAATAATATACAATTTTTATTTTAGAAAAATAAGAAATATGCTAAAATCCCTTCAATAAAGCGATTTAATTTAATGGAAAATCATAAAAAATAGAATGTTGAAAACATAATAAATTAAAAAAACAATTACCAATAACATATAAAATAGCAAAAAATAATGATAAATATATAAGTAAATAATGATAAATAATTAATTATAATGTTAAATTATAACATACAAATATTATAAATTAAAGGAGAACAAAAACATGAATGATTTATTTAACCTATCAGGACAAGTAGCATTAGTAAGTGGAGCAAGCTCAGGTATTGGAGTAGACATGGCAAAAGCATACGCAAGATACGGAGCAAACATCGTAGTTACAGGAAGAAGAAAAGAAAGATTAGACCAAGTAGCAGAAGAAATCAAAGAACTCGGAGTAGACTGCATAGGTGTAGTATGTGACGTAACAGACACCGAAAGTGTAGAAAACTGTGTAAAAGAAGTAATGGACCACTATGGAAGAATCGATATATTACACAACAACGCAGGTTACGGTGCAACCAAAGAAGCAGAACTCTTAACAGATGATGAATGGAACAAAACCGTAGATGTAGACTTAACAGGTACATTCAAAATGTCAAGAGCTGTAGCACGTGAAGCAATGATTCCACAAAAATACGGACGTATCATAAACACAGCATCCATGTTCGGATTAGTAGGAACAATGGCAACACCAACCTCCCCATACGCAGCAGCAAAAGGTGGAGTAGTAAACCTAACAAGACAATTAGCAGCTGAATGGGCAAAATACAACATAACCGTAAACGCTATCTGTCCAGGTACATTCCCAACAGAATTAACCCGTTCAACAATCGACAATGATGAATACAAAGCATACACAAAAACAGTTGTACCAGTAGGAAGATCTGGTGTTGACGGAGAATTAGATTCAACAGTTGTATACTTAGCATCACCTAAATCAAGTTATGTAACCGGTCAAGCAATAGCAGTTGACGGTGGATACACCTGTATATAAGTGAACAATTCACTTATACATTCTTTTTTTAAAAAAAAATAATCCCCAACTAGTTTTACAAAAATAATTTAGTAGAAATATGTTTGAAATATAATATATAATTATTTAAAAAAAAGTAAGAAATTGGATTAACAACAATTTCAAAAAAAATAGGAAAATAATGATTAATTATCTAAAAAACCATTACTTCTTAAGTATTCAGTAAATGTCATGTCAGGTGTCATGTCTTTATCACGGACAACAGATTTTATTTCTTTAGCTTCCTCATTGTCCTCTTTGACATCATCTTTAGACTCATCTGCAATTTCTTCAGATTCTTCAACTTGATTTTCTTCTAATTTTTCATCAGAATTCTCATCTTGGACATCTACAGACTCTTCTTCATCTTCAACAGATTCTTCAGTACCAACAACTTCTTCATTATCAGACTGAGCATCATCATTAGCTTCATCATCAACTGCTACTTCTTCATCAGCAGATACAACTTCCTCATCAGATTCAGCTTCGACATCATCTTCTGATTGTAATTGTTCTATTTGTTCAAGACAATCTTCAGCAGCCTGAGCAATAGGATCAACTACTGTAGATACAGGAGGTGCATATGAAAATTCCATAGATACTACATCTTCACATTTGAGTTTTTGACTCATAATTGCTGTCATGGTATCAACACGTTCAGCAACAGCTTCTTGACCAAACATTTGACAACCAATAATTGTACCATCTACTTTAGCAATTAATTTAATGAATAATGGTTTGCTTCCAGGATAGTATCTAGCCCTTGATAATGAGTCAATTCTACTGACGACTACATCAATTCCCTGTTTTACTGCTTCTTGTTCTGTAATACCAATTGCGCCCATTTCCATATTTCCGATTTGTGAAACTGTTGAATTTAGTACTGGCTGGAATTCTATGTCATGACCAGTTATGTGTTTAGCAAGTATTATACCTTGACGTACTGCAGTAGTTCCCAGAGGTGATAATGTTATTTCACCAGTAATTGCATTGGTTACTTGTACACAATCTCCTGCAGCATAAACATTTTCTACAGATGTTTCCATATGGTCATCTACTTCAATAGCAAATTTGCCCATTTTACAGCCAATGCTTTCAGCAAGTTCAGTTTGAGGTCTGACCCCTGTTGATAAGATAACCATATCTGCTGGTTTTTCGACACCATCAATTGTAACTGATTCTACTTTGGTCTCTCCGTTGATAGACTCAACAGCTGCCCCAGTTAATATTTCAATTTTATTGCTTTGAAGGTGTTCTTGGAATTTATCACTCATTTCCTTATCAAATGATCTTGGGAAAAGTTGAGGTACCATTTCAGCAATTGTAACTTCAAGTCCTTTGTTAGCTAACTCTGAACCTAATTCCAATCCAATAGCTCCACCACCAACTAAAACTACACGTTGAGACTTGTCAGCATAGGCTTGTATCTGTTGACCATCTTCAACTGTTCTAACCTTAAATACTCCATCTAAGTCTTTTCCTGGAATTGGTGGAATTAATGGCTTACCACCAGTAGCTATGACAAGCTTATCATATTTCATTACTTGTTTATTTCCTTTTTTATCTTCATAGATTACTTCAGTTAGGTCTTTGTTAATTTCTGTTACTTTTGTCTCAGTTAAGATTCTGATATTTTTACGCATGTATTCTTCTGGCCTGTGCATGATAATATCATCAAAACTATCGATATGTCCACCTATTACATAAGGAATTGCACATGGTGAATATGCTACGTGTTTTTGAGTTGTAAATACAATTATCTGTGATTCTTCATCAAATTTTCTAATATTAGATGCTGTTGTTAATCCGGATGCTCCTCCGCCTATAATTATTATATTCAATCCTGTCACCTGTAGTTATATCATTAATTAATATGTAAAATATATTATGATATTATATTTATAACTTGTATTATTTAGGTGTTTAGATTTAAGATTAATAAAAAAAATATAAAACAGAATTAGGTGAATAAGAAAATATAACCAAAAAACATTACGATAGGACCTAAAACACCTATAACTACTAATATTCCATAAATATAATTCCCTTCACCCCTTAAGTCATGACCGGACCATTTACTAAGTTTATCAGGAATAACAATGGGAAAATTAATTATAATATAAATTATAATCATAGCTATTCTGGAATTAATTGGAACTCCCCACTCCGGGGGGCTGCCAAGAAGGAAATTTAATATAAATAATGGACCGAACGTATAACCAATATATTGAAATAATAATTCAGTATAAGACACATAACATTTACGTATACTGCCATAAAAGTTTTCAACGGGCTCATCACCAACTTCATCATTAAATACATTATGTCTTAGAACAATTAATAATATAACAATTCCAAACTTCCATATCATAGGCAGCCAACCAAGAGAACATAACCAAAAATAGGAAGGCGTGTCTAAAGTAGTTACTACTACAAAACCACTGTTCATTAGAAAAGCATACACTGATAATAACAAAATATATTTATAGGAATACCCATCAACCCTCATCTTTCCATCTGATGGTTTCTCATCTATACCAAACCATTTGATAACAGTTAAATGTAAAATGACCTGTCCGAAAATTAATACAAATATATACCCAATCATATACCAAAAAAAATTCATAATAACACATCCTTCTCAAAAACAACATTTGATAACGAATCATTATTAGTGGCCAGATAATAAGATTCCTTAGACATATAAATAAATCCAGAATCATTTCTTATTTGATTTAAAAATGATTCATCACTTACATCAAATAATTTAATAAATACTGATTTGAAATAGTTTTTTACTAAAACATTAACCGTAGTGTCATACATGTTTATAGTTAAAAACAATGATTTTTGGAAATTATGTCCCAATAAGGCAACAAAAAGAAGTGATTCTTTATCATAATCATCCAACATCCCAAATATTTCTTTAACATACATATTGCTTTTTTCAGATGTTTTAAATAAAAATTTTCCTAAGTCATAAGGAACTTCCGTATATAATTTACTAAAAGTACGTAATGGAAGAATATTAACCATTGAATCCACCATTATTCCAAATAGAGATTGTCCTGTTGCATTTTGAATATATAATTCACCTGCAAATGTAACAAATCCTTGTAAACCATGTTCAGCATAATTATAAATATTATCAGCGTGTAAAGTTAAATCTCCAAATCCTTCAACAATCTTATCAGTAAGCCCCAATTTTGATAATTTTCCTGCGACACCAGAGAAAAATTTAGCGTAAGGTAAGTTGGAACCAACATCAACGCCCGTTTTAATTACTCGAGTCATATTAGTACCATCCATGCTAAAACAACCATTAGCATCTGCACATATTAAAGTACCAATACATACCAATCCGCCTCCTGCAGCAATGCCCCAGGGACCAAAATTACAAGCATAACCTCCGACGTTGATTATTATTTGTCCTGCCAAGTTTTGGGCTTCTGCTTCAGGAGAACCTACTTCGAAATTTAAGAAAGATGTTCTGGATGGGTCGTCACTAAGAAGACCATGGTATACATTCCCATCTGAATATAAGTAATCTGTAACTATACCCTTTTCTGTATCGAAGACCAATATTGATTGTTGATCCCCTGAAATTACAATTATATTCGAAGCATTCTCTATTATTTGATAATCATCATTGTTTATGGAATCCAATAAATTAATTATAGGTGAGGATATATTAGCTAATCTGTTCAACACTTTTGTTTCGATTGTAGATAATCCCATTGTTGTAAAAAATCTAAAAGTGTATATACTTTCATTATCTCCCTGAACATCCATGCCCAGTAAATTATCTAAAGTATGTAGATATGCTGTATCATTGTTTAAACCTGTCATGACAATTGTATTGGTTAAACGATTCCATGTAGTATTAGTCATGTTTGCAACCATATCTGCATATACATCATTGAAGTATATTTCTTCAAGTCCTACAAGGAACATATTCTTCATTATCGTAGTTGCATTAGGATATGTTTTATTTAGCCAATAATTAAATAATTCTAAGGTAACCTTGGATTTAACTATAGAATATGATTGTAGAGCATTTGTTACTCCAATAATTCCATAACGGAACTCTTCATTTCTTGTTACTGAACTATTGTCACAGGTAAATATGGATGTTATATTTTCAATATATTTTTCACGGATTATTCTATGTGTATTCTCATCATACATAACCAATTCGTTGGTATTTGCATAATGAATACCGGCCGATTGATAATTATAATAGTCTGTTGGATTATCAATTATACCCTGAATGTATAGCTGATGTTTCAATCCGGATTCGTCATATAACATTCCTTCAGTATAACATGCTATTGCAGTAGTTATACCATTTAAATTGTATCGGAGCAATGTAACATACATCGATTCATTATTTCTAGGGACTCTTAAATTATAATTTGGTGCGGTCGTGGTATTTGAAATAACCACGAATTGATTTATTTCCGTTTTTAAATTATAGTAATATTTGACGATAATATTATTATTTTGATACATCAATAATATACCATTGACATTCGGAATATACGAGTGGGTACATTGAATGATTGAACTACCATTTAATGGAATAAAGTAAGATGCCTGTTTTAAGTTATATTGAATATTATTATCCTGAATGTTGGTAAATGTGTAATTAACACCGGATACTGTTATATTAATTATTTTTTGCATTGGTACAATTACAGTTCCGTTGATTCCTTCCTGTCTTATATAAATATTATAAGGATCACCCTCTTCACTAACAACATTAGGTAAAGTTACATTTACATAACATGGAATAACACTAGTATAATTTATCAAATCAATTGTTGAATTATCAAAATCATAATTATCATATATATAATTAGGAATAGAATAATTCAATATTGTCTGAGTATTATTATTTGGATTTAAGAGTTGACCAATCGTATAAGTGTAGTTGACAGTTTGTAATACCACTTTAATTGAGATATTGTTGGTGCTATTTTGATCTAATTCATGATAAACAATATGTGAAGTAGTGCTTATATTGTCATATTGTCCTATCAGTTCATCATTGACATAATATGTGATGTTACCTACTAATTTTGAATGTTTGCTGAGTTTCAATCTTAGTGTGGTTAAATTAAGACTCGTATTTAAATAACAATTATAATTTAAATTGGAAGAATAAACTTTAATGGATGCAATGAGGTTATAATTTGCAAGATCTATCCAATTTTCTCCATCTAAACTTATATAACTTAGTTTATGTTCACTGTCAAATATCCGATCCAAAGCATCCTGTGTGAATACTTCACATACATTCGTTGTATTTACCTTTAAGACTACTGTAAAATTATCATATTCATCTAAATGAACCCATGTTGTTAATGGAATTGACTTATATCCAGTATAATTTATAAATCCGGATTGATTAGACAATAATAATCCATTTTTGTACAGGTATATTGTGTAAGATGTTTCCTGCTGGAAATATGTTCCCACTGCTTTTAATGTTTCATTGTTTTTGGCTTGATAATTATTTTTTATCCAGAGAGTACTTGAATTATTCAAGTTCAAGGATTTAGTACTTGAAATCTCATTTTGATATATTGTAGTGTAATTTTCATTGTTGTCTAAGTCAAAAGAGTACATGTTCCATCCCGTTACATTAAATCCACCTAATGATTTATCATAATACGAAATATAATTAAATCCATTATAACCTTGATTTGAACCCCAACTATTTTTCACTATAAATGCACCATTACCTTCAGGACACAAACTATGATTATTATTAAAATTATATTTATCATAATTATCATCCCATCCAACTAACATTATAGCATGATTAGGTGTAGTATAATTATGGGAATATAATGTAAGTATATTATTGTTTGAATTATCGTCATATGAGTTTTCAAAGTAACAATCTGTCAATACTGCACCATATTTCAATATCATTTTCTTAATTTCACTTATTTGTGAGAAATTATGAGTATAAATCATAGCTTTTACATCAGATATTATTAACGTATTGTTTAGTTCTGGTGAAATTGTACCCTGTTCATCAAACAAATCATCATCTTCATTAATCAATGTTTTTCCACTAATAATCGCATTAATTGTTCTTAATAATGAGTTTCCTCCAGATAAATCCTGATTAATTTCATTAATCGAATACATGTTAACTGCATTATTTAGATAATTCTCCGAGAAATTTCTTGTTATCCCCTGTTTTTTTAATATAGCTGATTCTAATGTGCCTAAAGAAGCAAATGCCCAACATTTTACTGATTCTCCTTGATTTTTAATTGATGTTACAAGTCCATAATCATTCATATCAAACGATTCATTATCAGTTTGTGAATATAATTTAACTGACATATTTTTAGGTAAATATACATCATTTCCTGCAAATGAAAATGTTACATTTAATAGATTTTTATTTACTGATGGTACTGTATAATTAAAAGATAAACATCCATTAATTATTTGTTTATTATATGTTATCCCATTAATTTTTACTTTTATATTATCTGTTATATCTTCATTCATAGTTGCATTGATTGTTATTATAGCACCTGGAGTTACTATTGAGTCATTTACTTCAAGTAACGGCTCTATTTTTTTGTTAAGGATTGTGTTATTTGTATTAATGTAGTTTTTTGCCGGTGATTTTAAATATAATGTATAATTTACTCTTGAGGAAAGATAATTGGAAGATCCTGAATAGACTACTGATACATTATAATAAGTTTTCTGATAAGTATTTGATAATGTGTGATTAAATATTACTGTATTATTTATAATATTAGCATATATAACACTCCCATTTTCATCTTTAAGCGTGATTCCATTTAATTTCATTGTTATTTTACCCTGATTTGTATTAATTTTTATTATAAATTTGAAATCATTTCCTTTTTGAGCAATATACGAGTTATTAATTATGATAGTTGGTTCAACTTTATTTATAAATGATAAATTCTGGTTATCGACATTGAATGTTACATTTGTAATTATTGAATTTAATACAATATCTATTGAATTATTAAATGTTGCGGAATCATTATATGTTTCAGAGATTATATTCAATTTGCGAGTCGGCAAATAAGTTGTGGTGGTATTGAGTGTATTTAAGGTATTTAATGAGAGATTATACAGATTTAAATATGTATTTGATTGATTGCATGATAATGTGAGTATTCTCCAATTATTTGGTGTGATATTATTTGTTACTACTGTAAAATTTGGATTGTTTATACCCCACCAATTGGAATCAAGATTATACGAGGAATTATTAATATATATTATATTTTCATTATTTGAGGATAGTATAATATTATCATTTAAGGATATTGTGCTTTTATATGAATTTAATATCTTCCCATTATCTGCCATATTATCTTCAAATGTGGAATAGGCTATTGCGAGTAACGTGTTATATCTGGAATTAATGACACCTGCTTTATTATTTGCCGAATTATTTGTGAAATTGGTTGAATTTATTAGAACAGTTCCATAAACAAAGTACAATGCTCCCCCATCATTTTCAGTAGCTTGATTTTTTGTGAAATTTGAATTTAGAATTGTTGTATAATCCTTGCTTAATTGGGTTATTGCTCCACCGCTAGTAGCCTTGTTTGATGTGAAATTAGAAGTATAAATATATAATTCAGTATTTAATGAGTATATTGCACCCCCAACTCCATTTATTGCATTATTTTTAGTTATGTTTGTATTGTTAATTATAATGGATGAATTTTCACTTTTTATTGCTCCACCACTATATGTTGCATTATTATTTGTAAAAAGAGTGTTATTTATACGTATGACATCATTATACTCTAAACTAATTCCTGCACCATATTTAGCAAAGTTATTGTATATTCTAGAATTATTTATATCAATTAATGAAGTATTTGAATGTATTGCACCACCAGATTTTATCACTGTGTTGTTAGATATAGTACAATTGTTGATAATTAATGTAGAATCATTTGTATATACTGCCCCACCTTCATCTGCTAGATTATATTTAATTGTATCATTAACCATCACAACAGTAGCATTTGAACTATAAAATGCAGCGCCAAACTGAGCCTTATTATTAAAATAAGTGTTGTTATTAGAATATAAGGATGATCCATTAGTAGTAGTTATTATTCCAGTATGTTTTGCAGTATTGTTATGAAAATTATTATTAGTTACATTGATAAATCCACCATAATTAAATATTACAGACCCATCATAGGCACTATTATTCCAGAAGTTATTTTTTTCTATAGTTGCAGACCCATTTTCATTATTGTATATAATGCCATATTCTGCAGTATTATTTGCAATTAAATTTCTTTTTAAATATAATGAAGCATTATTATAAATTACTCCACCAAACGTAGCATTATTATTAGTAATTAAATTATTATTTAAGATTGTTAAATTATTATTTAATATAATACCAAAGTAATTACCTGTAATTTTCTTAATTGTATTATTTAAGAGAATTAAGTTACCAAAATTACAAAATGCTCCAACATAGTTATTAGTATCATTAGTTTCAACAGCTGAAAAATTATTTTGCTCAATATAATTATTTATAAAGGAAACATTAGAGTTAATATTATATAATATTCCTGATTTGCTAAAGGTAATATTTATCATATCATTACCATAAACAGATGCCAATCCACTATCAAAATAAAAAATTCCAGAATACTTAGAGAACGAATTATAAATTTGATTATATCCAAAATCCAAAAAACCATTATTTAAAACAATTGAAGAAACATTACCCCAATTATTTGTAAACTTATTATACCCAATTAAAAAAGTTCCCATATCATTCACAAATAAGGAGTTGCCAACAACAAAATTATTATCAAAGGCAGAATAACATATGCTTGCATTCCCCCAGTTTCTTATTAATTCCATGAATACTTTATTATTATTAAAATTAGATTTACGGATATCCATTGAATTATTATTCCATATTAAAGAATTTTGAGAACGTTCATTATTAAAAGTAACATTATTTAAAAATAAGGATAAATCGTTATAAATAATAGAATAGGAACCATTATTAAATTCAAACTCTGAATTAAAAATTTCCATTTCATATAAATTATTTATAATAGCATGATCTGCAACATTATTATTTAAAATACATGTATCTATTAAACAAACTCCGTCATTTCGAATGATACAACCCCTATTTGCATTATTTTCATAAAGTTTAGTGTCAAATAAATGCAATCTTCCAGCATTATATATTGAAGTACTGTTATGTGAATTAAAATTTCGTATAGTACAATTATTTATTAGCAATACTCCATTATTAAAAATAACAGGAGGATTACAATAATTATTCGAACAGAGAACTATTTCATTAATAGTTACTTTCTGATCATCAGTTATATAAAAAAAGTTATATGAACAATTACAAACATTAAAAACATGATTATTAGCAAATATAATTACATTGACATAATCAAAACATACTGTTCTATTGGGATAATAAACATTTTCACCAACATTTATAACTAAAGTAGTTTTTCCTTGATTATTTTCTGAATAATAATAAAAATCATCAATAGTATTCACAGAAACACGATATGCATTCAAATAATCTAAAACCTCTTGTGACTCAGGTAACGTACCATATTGATAAACATAATCCAAGATATTCATATAAAAATATAAAGAATCTTCAAATGTTAAATTTCCTATTTCCGATACAAAAGTAGGTAAAGGTTGATTATAAGTTACATAAACTGAGCAGATATTAAATGCAAAGTTTATATACTCTTCTTTAGTCATGGA
This sequence comes from Methanosphaera sp. SHI613, assembly GCA_003266145.1. Lineage (GTDB taxonomy): Archaea > Methanobacteriota > Methanobacteria > Methanobacteriales > Methanobacteriaceae > Methanosphaera. The sequence continues at coordinate 741 of MVJJ01000134.1, read as the reverse complement.
ACATCCATAACAAGTTGAGGAATAAGAAGAAATTACATCCAGATAATTATAAGAATAATAATAATACCCTGTACTTTGTATTAAATTACAAAGAAGATACAAATAATCTGCTTTAGATAATGTGATATTATCAATAATTATCTCTGGAAATTGCAGATTATAATTTACATATTGTAATAAGTTATGATTAGATATGATAATATCCTCAGGTAAAAAATAAGGAGAATTAGTAATGTCTCTAAGAACAACTAATGTTTCATTATCGTTACTTTCCCCATCATCAATAAATTTGAAAAGAACACTTTCATTGTTTTTAATCATAATACTTTTAGAGTTATTTAAAAGATTAGAATTATTAGCAGTATTATTTTGAATTAATACATATTTAATATTTTTATAGGATAAATTCACATTTAACGAATCTTTTGGGAGTTTATAGTTACTATACTTTGAAAAAATATTTGAAGAATCCAAATGAGTACAATTTTTAATAGCATTCCCTTTATTTAAACTTAAATCAGAAAAAGTATAATTATTTATATAGTCCTCATTATTTATTAGTTGATTACCCACATAATCATATCCACACACATTATCATCAATATTTAAATATCTAAAATGACATCCAGTTTCATCTTCAATTAAGCTATGACTTTGAATACTGTCGTTAATGATATTATCATTTGTTGAAACATCATTATCGCATTCATTAGCAGAAATAATAGGTAAAACTGAAAAAAA
>MVJJ01000118.1 GCA_003266145.1 Methanosphaera sp. SHI613 | reverse complement strand
TGTTGTAATTCAATGAAATTCTGGTTAGCCTTTAGTTCAGGATATGCTTCGGCTACTGCAAACAGGCTTTTTAATGCACCTGTCAACATGTTATCAGCTTCAGCCACTTCACCGACGGTCGTTGCATTTGCAATACTTGATCTTGCTTTCGTTACTTCTTCAAATGTGGATTTTTCATGTCCTGCATAACCTTTTACTGTTTCAACAATGTTTGGAATTAAATCATTACGTCTTTTGAGTTGTACATCAATTTGACTCCAAGCATTTTTAACCCTATTTCTACCATTTACGAGGTCATTGTATGATTTAATTACAAATACGACAATTACAAGGATTATTAATATTATTATTCCTATAATAATTAATGACATTATTTTTACCTCCAGTATAGTTATATTCTTAAAATATAAATTAAATAAATAATTAATATTATACAATATATTAATATAAAAACTTTATCCAAATTATTGATTACTGGTGATTTTATGAGTACATATAAAGATTTGCAACTGTTATCCGATGCTGCCTACTATGATAGGTGCAACTATGTAAACTATAACGTTGATAATGTACTCAAGGAAACCGACAAAATAAAAAATGGAATATACTATGCCAAAAGCGGTAACGGTGAAGTACCATTATTCAAGGTACTTATGACAAACCAGTGCAACAATGACTGCGCCTACTGTACAAACTGCAGGGCACATAACTATCAACGTGCCAGACTAAGCCCTGATGCATTGGCCAGGATATATATGGATTTCTATAATAAAAATAGTGTAGAGGGCTTGTTCTTAAGTTCTGGAATTATCAAGGATGCAGATACCACAATGGATGAGATGATAGAGGCCGTGCATATCCTTAGAAACAGGTATTCATATAAGGGATATGTTCACTTGAAAATAATACCGGGAGCCAGCAGGGATCATATCAAGCATGCTATGCAACTGGCTGATAGGGTAAGCATCAACCTGGAAGCGGCCACAAAGGATGGTCTTGGTGATTTGTCAAGTACGAAAAATTATGACAAGGATATTCTAAAAAGACTTGACTGGATAAGTAACCTGCACAGGCGTGACCATAATCTTGCAAGTAGTGGTCATACCACCCAAATTATTGTAGGTGCTAATGATGAAAGTGATGAGGACATATTAAATCAAGTATATAAATTGTCAAATAAGTATGACACGCTATATAATTACTTCAGTAGCTTCAAGGCACTTGACGGAACACCACTTGAAAATCATTCCCAGCCAGATATACGAAGAACGGGAAGATTATACCAGGCCGAATACCTGTTCAAACAATACAATTACAAATTGGACGATATCATACTGGATGATGATGGAAACCTTGATTTGAGTGAAGATCCAAAATACATCGCCGCCTTAGAAAACATGGATGAATATCCTATTGACGTAAATACCGCAAAATACAAAGAACTCATAAGAGTACCTGGTATCGGACTTAAATCAGCCCGTAGAATAACCCATATGCAGAAGGAAGGAAAAAAGATAACTAGCCTAAAGCAGCTGCAGGATCTTGGAGCGAATGTCAACAAGTGCAAGATATTTGTAAAAACGGGCAAATCATATCAGAGTACTTTGATTTAGAAGAGTATATTCCATAAAAGGATATTGTTAAAAATTTGGGTTTTAAATGAATAATAATAAAAAAAGTTGAAGGATAATTATTCTTCATCGAATAATTCCCATATTTCCGGATATTTCTTACTTATAGCCTCTTCCAGAAGCAGTGAGGCTTCATTACTAATACTAAATTCAGGAATAGTTTTTTTAAGATATTTCAATGTTGAAGCTGATTTTACACTCCATAGACTTATTCTAGGATTTTCAGATACTTCCTCCTTGATTTCATCAATTTTTTCCTGATTCAATACCATGAATGAGTTTGTATTCCGTGTTGTTGGAGTGGTTTTTCTAGCCTTTTTAGCCTTTTTAGAAGGCTTTTTATCCTCTTGTTTTTGAATTAAAGCATCCAATCCTCTACCTAATGCACTTTCTGCCATTCTTATTCACCTTCCAATTTAATTATCTCTTTAGCTAGTTTCACGTATGCCTTTGTTCCACTGCATTCAGGGTCATATAATATGCATGGCTGTGAATAGCTAGGTGCTTCTGCAAGTTTTACGTTTCTAGGAATTCTGGTTTTGAATATGTTTTCCTCATCCTTAAAGAAGTCTTTGACGCTGAATACCACATCACGTGCAAGTCTTGTTCTTCCATCATATAATGTTATTAATATACCCTTGATTGGGCATGGACTTTTAAGTCTTGTTTCGACCAATTTAATGGTTTGTAATAAGTCAAGCATTCCTTCCAATGCATAAAATTCTGCCTGAATAGGTATGATTACACTGTCGGTTGCAACCAATGCATTTAATGTCAATATACCTAATGATGGAGGTGCATCTATGAGTATGTAATCGTATACGTCGACGTTGTTTTCCAATTTTTCATTTAATATATAAGGATAGCCTATCTCTTTACTTAGTTCCACTTCAGCTCCGCTTAATGAGATGTTACTTGGAAGGCTATGTAGGTTTTCCAGTTCGGTTTGATATATGCATTCGTTTAATGTGCATTTACCTGTCATAAGGTCATATATCGTTGTTTCTATCTGATTTTTTTCAATTCCAAGACTTGTGGTTGCATTACCCTGAGGGTCCATGTCAATAACCAATACCATTTTTCCTAGTTTTGCCAGGCTAGCTCCGAGATTTACGGCTGTGGTGGTTTTTCCACATCCACCCTTTTGATTTAATATTGTGATAACTTCTGTCATTGAATATCTCCTAAATATGTATAAAAATAATTCTTAGTAATACTATTTATCATGACACTAATATTTAAAGTTATAAGTTAAAAGTTATAATAAAAATTAGATTATGATAAGTGTGTTTAAATAGGTATAATTAAAAAAAAATAAAAATAGAGGAATTAATTAATAATCCTAGAATTTTACACGTTTGGATACTTTATAAGGTAATGGTAATTTTCTAAATGGCATTCCATCGGTTTTAGCGTGAATTTCATCAGCTAACTGTTCGATTGCAATTTCCTCTTTGCTGTCATCGTCACGTCTGTTGACGGTTATGGAATTGTTTTCCACTTCGTTGTCCCCTACAACAATTGTGTAAGGAATCCATTCTTTACCGGCGTTTCTGATTTTCTTACCTAACCTTTCGGTCGTATCATCAACATCTACACGTACATTCAAATCTCTTAATTTGGAGTAAACATCTTCAGCATATTCCAGGTGATTATCTGTAACAGGAATTATTCTAACCTGTGTAGGTGCTAACCATAATGGTAGTGATGGTTTGTTTCCTTTATCTGTGGATGTTTTTTCCAGTAAACTGCAGATAACTCTTTCAAGACTTCCTGTTGGGCTGCAGTGTAAAATTGTTGGATATTGCTGTTCTTCATTTTCATCAAGATATGTGATTCCGAATCTTCTAGCACTTTGAATATCCATCTGTACTGTAGGATTTTCGATTGGTCTACCAAGGTCATCTATTGCTGCAAAGTCCACTTTAGCATTCCAGTAATGTTTCATCTTTGGAATTACCTCAAGAAGTACTGGTTTTTTAATGTTTTCTTTTACCACTTTTTTAACCCAGTCCTCATTTTCGGCAAGGAAATCTTCGGTTACACGGAAAGCAACTTCATAATGCACGTTTAAGTCTGTTTCTGTCTGTGCACACATGTCAACTTGACCTTCAAATACTTCTTTAGCATGTTCATCATTTAAACATACACTGTGGAAGTCAGGCATTGTGAATGCTCTTAATCTTTTAAGTCCAACTACTTCCCCTTGTCTTTCGAATCTGAAACTTAACTGTGATAATTCATATATTCCTACAGGCATGTTTTTCCATGTGAGGAATGAATCTGCCATTATTCTGAAAGCACCAAAACAACAAGCAAACCTTAACATTAATTCTCTGTGTTTTGTTTTTAGTCTGTATTGTCTTTCACCGAATTTAGCTGCATGTTCTCTTATTGCAGGATCTGCCAAATCATACATTACAGGGGTATCTACAGGCATAGCTCCTCTTTCTGTTACAAGGTTGTATACATAGTCGGCCAGTAAGTCCTTGACTAATTTTCCTTTAGGATACCATCTTATATGTCCGACATCTGCTGATGGTTCATTACTTGCTAACTCTTTTTCTTTCATTAATTTAACGTGTGGAGGTTGTTTACCTGAATCTTCATGTGAAAGGCCCTGTTCATGATTAACTAACTGTTTTAATGTTTTGTTTTGATAGTTGTATTCATCAGCATCATATCGTGTACCATCTTCTTCAAGTATGTAGAATTTTGATGGTAAGCTTTCCTCTTTCTCTTCTTCATCTTCGTCAGGTTCGGTTGTGATTGTTCTTGATAATTCGGATAATGGATGTCCTTTACAGGATAATTCAAATGACTTGTACCATCCGAATGGAACTCTCATTACTGCTTCATTGTTATCTGTGAGTTCTGCCTCAATACCTTTTAGTATCTTCTGAGCTACTTCAGGATTTGATAGTGAAGAACTTAAATGTGCATATGGATATACAACAATATTATCTGCATTAACCTTATTTTGAACATTTAATATTTCTTTTACAGATTTATTAATGATGATTTCTGGATTTTCTTCATCTTCTTTTTCTACAGCGGTGAATACTACCAATGCATTGTCTACACCAGCATCTCTTTTTTCATCGTCGATGTCTTCTGCTATTTTAGTTTTACTTCTAGTTTTGTAACGTAAATAATCAGAATGTATCATTAACGTTCGCATTTATTTTTTCCTCCATTGATTTACTGAATTATTTGAGTATAAATAAAATAAATTGATTAATAAAAAATTACATTATATTAAATATTTTATCTAGTAATTTATATTATGTAATTAATAATATATTAACTTCATGATGAA
>MVJJ01000150.1 GCA_003266145.1 Methanosphaera sp. SHI613 | reverse complement strand
TAATGAATCATAAAGTGATTCACCATTATCAAGTGAGGATAATATCTTTTGTGTAACTCCACCAGGGGTTGAGACCTTTTTTACAAATTCATCCTTATTATCTGTTGGAACTAATAGAGAAGCCTTATAGGATAATTTTTTAAATAGTGGAAAGTTTTCAGATAACTTATCAACTGCCTCCTTATTCTCGGAAGATTCATAATCATACTTACAGTACACCGCAGGCAGGCAGCCTATAAGTGTCATATACTTCATATCCTCCTCATTATCCAGAAGATAATAATCAACATCCAACAAGTCAAGCAACTTAGATAGCATATGATTTTCCGGATACACACCGGCAATAGCATTTGAGTTTAATATCGTATCAGGTCCTGTCGGCATTACCCTTACCACATTATCAGATCCCGTTTGTTTTTTAATCTCATCTATAGGTATTCCTGCCATGAATGATATTACAAGCTTATCCTCTTTGAGTCCAAAATCTCCTATATGTTTGAATGCCTGTGGCAAAACACTAAGAATTATAATATCCGATTCTTCAACCAGCCTTGCGTTGTCACTTATCATATCAACAAGGTTGTTGTCATATATCTTTTCAAAGGTAAATATTGAACCTCTATATGTTAACTTGATATTGTCTTTAGGATAACCTTTTTCCAGTAATTTGATTATTAATGATTGTCCTATATTTCCCGCACCCAATATTCCAATTTTATTTTCAGTTACTTTATCGTTCATGTTTAAATATTTCTTATTTTTAGATAAAATAATTAACCTAAAATAACATATGTCTTAAAAGAGAATAATATATTATAGATAATGGAGGAGGTAATTTAAGATGATTGAAAGCAAGTACGCATACCTGAAACAGATAACCAAACAGTTATATAACATGAAGTCAACAAAGGTAGACAAACAGTTAGATGGAACCACACCTCCTTCTGTATTTATCGGTACATACAATTATCCGAAGGTATTTGCCGGACCCCTGCTTGCACCAAGTTATGAGGACTCTGCGATAATGGACAACCCTGAAGCATGGGTAAACAACAGTACAACACAACAGGAAATTATCTCGTATCGATTGAATCTTGTACGTGGAAAGCAGACCATAGGAATTACCGACCTGGAGAATAACTACATCGAAAAGCTTCAGGAAATATCCATGGCATCAAAGTCCATTCAAAGTGAAGCGGAGTTCAACAAAAAACCTCGAGGTATGACATTCAGTGCAGAGAATGCTCCTCATGGACCTAGTGCTGTTTTAAAGAAGTTTGACATAGATAATGTCAAATGGGATCATCAGCTGGAAAAAACCTACTACGATACTGACCTTAAGGCGGCGGATGCCGTTGAGATATTGCATGAGAAGGATATTCCATTCTCACAGATACAGAAGGCATTCAGTGTAGGTACAATGGGGGTTAAGGATAACAGAAAGCTTGTACCTACCCGCTGGTCAATAACTGCCGTTGACACTACAATAGCCGATAGACTTCTTGACAAGGTAAAGTACTATTCACAACTAGATACCTACCGTGTTTATGAATTCTCAAGCCTTAACAATTACTATGCAATTCTTGAGATTCCAAGCCCGTGGCAGTATGAGTGGATGGAGGCATTTCTTGACATTAACGGCAAGGGAACTATGATATTTACCGATTATGAAAACAACAAGGGTAAAAAGGAGTATTCACGTGTCGGTGGATGTTATTATACCGCCAAGATGGCCATTCTTGAACAGCTGGAGAGGGATAAACTGCAGGCAGGCTGTATCGTATTCAGGGAAGCCGATGAAAACTACATTCCACTGGGCGTGTTTAATGTTCGTGAAAACATCAGGCATGCAATGAGCAGTCCATATAAGGAATTTGAGACCTTGAATAATGCTCTTGACTATATTGAAACGAAACTTAAATTAACCGTCAAGGACTTTAGAATGGCCGGAGACTTGCTTGATGATATTATCAAGCACCGCCAGACAACTCTTGATCAATTCTTCTAGGGGCATTTTATGTTAGCTTTAGAGTATAAGAAGATAAGTGATGATACAAAAAAAATTATGAAAGAGGCCGTTGATTCCGGAGGTGACTTTTATGCTGATGCTGTAGAATCCATCCAGAATATTCACCCATCAAGTCAGACCCACATATTAAACAGTGCCAACAGCTCTATTTTTACCGTTGCAGAAGCACTGCCGGAGCCAATTCTTAGTGTGGATATGGGAGGATGGAACGGCTTTAAAAAATCATGCGAGATATTGGGTAAGAAATACCTTGAAATTCCAACCGACAAAGGTATGATAAATCTTGAAGTATTGAATGATTATATTGAAAGTTATGACATAAAGTCCATGTATATCACATCACTAATTGCATATACTGCAACGCACCCTGGTGATAAAATATATGACTTATGTAATCTACATGACGTAGTGTTAATATTGGATATTTCAGGAACAGTAGGCTGTGAAAAAATCAATAACTGCTGTGATTTGCAGGTAGCTTCAACGGGAAGTCCAAAGATAGTAAACTGTGAAAATGGAGGATTCATAAACAACATAACCAAAAAGATAACATTTAACAATCACTTGCTCAAGTCATTCAAGGCAGACAAGATTACCTGTGCTGCCATAGCACATGAGATAAGAAAATCCCCCGAAATACTTAAAAAAACAATAGAAACAAACACTTATCTAAAAAAGAATTTATCCAAAAAACTCATGGATGATACGCATAAGATAGTTTATGAAAACTCCGCCGGCATCAACACAATCATAACAACAGAAAGCAAAAAGAAAGCAAAAGACTTAGCATACAGGATAAAACAGGAATTGAAAATAGCTGATAACAAATCAATAATAACAACAGGTCCTAACTATAACAGATTAAAAATACCATCAGTAAACATTGAAGTAAAAAACATAGATGTGGATTATTTGACAGAAGAAAACATGGATTATCTGACCGAAATCATTGTTGAAAAAATATATGATGATTAAATAATCATTTTCTTAAAAACCTTTTTTACATGCCCAGAATCTTCTTTAATTCTGTTTAGTGTGAACCCCCTTTTTAAGATGCATGCCACTATTGTCCCCCCATAATATACCTTTAACTTGTTGTATGGATTATTATCCCTCGAGAATACTTTATTAGAAAAGTGATAGCTTGAATTAAAACAGATTCTGATTTTATCCTTAACAGCCATAAAATGGAGGATAAAAGAAAAATCAACACCACCCCACATTAAATGAACTCCTACAGACACCCAAATTACCATCATCTCACTTAGCATCATTAGACATAAAGTTCAAATAAATTTCAATTAGAAAAAACAATCTATGAAAAAATTTTGGACAATTCTCGAATAAAAGAAATAATGCTTTTTTTGTTTTATGGGACTTCACCAAAACTATAATAATATTTTCTAAAAACAGCTTTAAACTTCTCAAGAAACAACATAAATCCATTTCTTTTTGAAAATTTGACTTTTAGCAAACCCTCTTATACTAATTTTTAGCAAGTCTCTAAATTAATTTAATTCTAAAAATTATAATCATCAACTTTAATCATCAACCAGACTACTTTTTTTATCTTTAACCAAAAGACTTTAATTCATAAAATATCCTGTTTACATCTTTTTTGAAAATTAATCATCAACCAAAAAATACATTAATCATCAACCCATCATATTCCATGTAATTAATAATTCACTATGATCCAATATAGAAAAACTAAATTAAAAATTCTTATTTCTATATATAACCACACAAAGATTCCTAAAATAATAATTACCCTATAAAATTAATTTAGAGAAAAATATTGTTATTTGTTTTATGACAATTAATTAATCAATTTTTTTAGATATATTATCAAATATATACAAATCAGAAATACATTATAATCAACAATCAATTAAATAATATAAATATTTATTAATACTTTGCTAATTGAAATATCCTTTTCAATAAACAACTTTAAAGATTATTTGGAAAATATTCATAATTATTCTTTTTTAAAAATGATATATTAGTCTATACAGTGTTTATATTTCCTATTTATAGATATAAATTGTTCAAACATGATAAACTTTATATATAACGATAATTATACCATTAATTGTTAAGTAATAGCATATATAGATTTATTAGTCATATTCATATTACTGATGGTTATTTGTCTTTTAGTATGCATGATTATGATGCATATAATAACATAACATATAACAGTCCGCAAGAATTAGAGGATAATAATAAGGTTGTCAGAATAAAGATAAGTCGTTGGGGAAGTTTAGACTACACGGATATGGTTGTGTATGATACTAAGGGAAAAAGAAATTTAACAGAAGAGGAATTCAATTATTATAATGGAAGATATGATTCAATATATGATTACTATTTAGGGGGAATTTTATAATGACTTTTAAAAATTATAAAATTTGGACGGATTTACTGTTAATAATTATAATAATTCATTCATTGTACTTATTAAGTCAATTAAGTTATAGACGTATCGATATTTTATTTAAGGATTATTTGTCAGTTTTTCCAATTTCGTTCTTAAAAATTTTTGGAATTACACTCTTCTATTGGAATACTGTTTATTACATTTTAGGAATATTTTTTGTTCAATATATGTATATTTATATTAAAAAAGAAAACTTCGGAAGATTAGCTTTTTCATTGAAAGAGGAGTTGCTCCCTACAATCATTTCCTTTTTTTCTTCCTTTTTCTTTATTAATGGTTTGGGTAATTATTTCAATGGATTATTTAAACGATGTGCTGTTCAAGTAACTATAAGTTTAATATTGGATGTTATATACTTTTATTGGATTTATTCCAATTGGAGTCTACCATTCATTGATTTCATGAATAAAAAAAATATTTATTACCTCGGCATATTTATCATGATGTATACGATATATGTTATATATGATACTTATCTATGTACTTTATGCAAATATTATGAGAAACCCTATCCAAAGTTTTTAGGTGTTAAACTTGATAATTAATAAAGAGAATAATGAAAATAATAATCAACCAACATATGTTGCAATAAGATTTAATAAGAATATACTTCATATTAGTGCATTCGGTAATTACGATAGAAATAGTGCATTTATAGTAAATCAAACATCAGGAAACGTGACTAAATTAACTCCAGAACAATATTATGCCTATTTCAAGGGAGAATCAT
>MVJJ01000161.1 GCA_003266145.1 Methanosphaera sp. SHI613 | reverse complement strand
GGTACTTGTATGTCAATTTCCGTACAATCAGCTATTTCCAATGATTCACCGAATAATCCTGCGATGGATGCGAATTTTCCCTTATCGTATGGAATTGCGGCCTGTGATCCCAAAGAAATATTTGGGTGGACTCCTATAACAATTGCCGCTTCCAGGTTTTCTCCTTTTTCTTCACTTCGACGGAAGTACTCCCATAACCTTTGTCTTGAATGTAAGCTTATTCCGAGTTTATCTTTTCCCTTCAATTGCATTCTATGGAAACCTACCGTTTCAGCCCCACTTTCAGGATCCTTTGCTATTACATGACCGCTGGTCAGGTATGCACCTGCATCTATCGGAAAGTGGGTTATTATAGGTAGTTTGTATAAATCAATATCATCACCATACATGGAATTAGCCATAAATGGGGGATTTTTTATTATTGTATGTTCTTCTATCCTATTTTTTACACGTCGAGCATATTCTTCTGCAACATGTTTTCCATCAACTCCCATTGCATCCCCAAAACGATCTCTTGTTCCGAGCGTATTGGTTATGACTGGTATATCACTACCTTCAACATTATCGAACTGCATTATTGGATATCTGTGTTCTTTTTCCAAGTCCATCATCAATGTACTGATTTCATATTCTTTTTTAACTTCATCAGGTACGTGTTTTATTTCACCTTCATCTTCCCACTTTCTAAGTAGGACTCTCCAATCTTGATTTGACATTTTATCACCGTATTGTAATTATCTTAAGTATATTGCCCATATTTACAAGAAAAATCTTTTCAAAAAATATGAAGAATATATTGAAAAAATCTACCAAATTTTAATATAATTAAGCATATTAACTTGTATTTGATTATAATGAGCATACTATATAATATTTGGTTCAAAATTGCTTAAAAAAAAGTCGAATAAGTAAATAAAAAATGAAAATCAAAAAATATGAATTTTAGAAGTATTTTTTCAAGTAACATTAAACCAACCTATATTAACTACATAATAGGTTATATAATTATTAAAACAGCAATGTTTTTAGAAATAAAAAAATCTAATATCAATAATTTAAAAATTAGTTGATTTTAATCTAGAAAATTAAGTTAAAATGTAACGGTGAAAAAATGTATTCAATAGAGGAAAAATACATAATTACTGCAGGAAGTCTTGCGACAATCATAGTTGCATTCTTATTAAATGCGGCACCAGTGGCATTACCCTCAATTGCAAAGGCCTTTGCAATGAATAACGTATTGCAGAACTGGGTTGATACTATTTATCTACTGTCAATAGCTGTACTTAGTATTCCATGCGGTAAAATATGTCAAAAATATGGTTTGAAAAAGGTATTGAAAATAGGAATTATCATCTTCTTTATAGGAACACTTGGAACAGGAATATCACAAAATGCAGTTATGCTGCTTATATTTAGAGTAGTGCTTGGAATAGCATCCGCAATATTAAATGTAGCATCAATAGCATTGATAGTTGAATCCATGAGTGATGATAAGAAAGGACCTGCAATAGGAATTGCCGTAGCAACAGTGTATATAGGAATTGCGCTTGCACCAATCTTGGGTGGAAGTTTAATATTTAACTTCGGATGGCAAAGCCTGTTTTTTGCAACACTTCCAGTGATATTAATTAATTATTATCTCGTAACTAAAATCAAAGGAGAATGGATTCATGAAGACAATGACAAGTTCGACATGAGCGGCAGCATCCTTTATTCTGTTGGAATAATCCTGTTTATATATGGATTTACAAAAATATTGGAACTTACAGGTCAAGTTATTACAATTGTTGGAATATTATTACTTATAGCATTTGGAGTATGGGAACTTAAAAATGATAATCCCGTATTCGAGATGAGACTATTCAAAAACGTAAGATTTGCTTGTGCTAACCTTGCATGTCTGTTTAGTTACTTTGCAACATTCATGACTACCTATGTCTATAATTATCATATGCAATACATTATGGGTATGGACTCCCAGATAGCTGGAATGTACTTGATTATAACTCCAGTCATCATGGTAGTGATGAGTATAATCTCCGGTTGGATGATTAAGAAGGTTAGAGGTGAAATACTTACCGGCATAGGACTTTTGATATTATGCGTTGCATTTATATTGATGTGCTTCTTAAGTAAAACTACGCCATTATATGTACTTCTACTTGCCATGACCCTTCATGGTATAGGTTACGGATTATTTTCATCACCTAATACTGTGCTTATTACAACTACGGTACCTGAAGAGGAATCATCAAAAGCATCAGCATCACTTTCTGCAATGCGTTTGATAGGTCAAACTGTAAGTTTGGGAATATTCACAACAGTATTTGCAATAATCATGGGCAATGTACCGATATTACCTGAATATTATGATTTACTACTTAAAAGTTGTAATATAATTATGATACTTGCTGTAGCATTCGTATTCATAGGTGCAATAATATCTTTTGTTGGCCTTAAGGAGAGTGTTTAATAATACACTCCCACACTGCTTTTTTTAAAAGGAACCTTGGTAAAAGAAGAGTCCGACAACTATTTTAATTAATTGTTAAGAATTATTTAATGAAAAAAAGAGGAAAAAGAATTAGTTTATTTATTAAATATTATTCGAATTCAATTTTGTTTTCCTTAGCATAGCCGGGAACCAATTCATAGACCAAATCGTTTAGATTTTTTCTTGTGGAAGCTCTGGCAGTTAGTCTTTGATAATTTTTTGGTCCATGTACAACGTATGACACATCACCATCGAAAATCTTGTTTTCAGGAATTTTCTTATCCTCAGGGAAGTTTCCTATTGGTAATTCTGCACTGTAATAATTTTTGATTTGATTTTCAACTTTTTTATTGTCCCATTTTCCAGAGGCCATATCCACAAGTTGACATAGTGGATATATGTCCGTCGTCGCTGCCGTCATGTATCTTGTTCCGCTTGGTCTTGTATTCAACTCTATTATGTAATCCTCATCACTGTTATTGTCATGAAGTATATCTATATCCATCGTTCCTTCAACATTTGCGAGCTTGGATAGTTTTACTGCCAATTGCCTTAATGCATTGTTGTGTTTATCATTGTCCAACCCATTTATATTAAGCGGTCCTTGTTTTATTTTAGCGAGTGGATGTGTTCCTTTTGTTGTAGTTAATCCTTTGTATATCGGTGTAAGTGCAACTTCCTTGTTTTTCCATCTTAGAACTTCTATGGATGCTTCAAATCCTTCAACGTACTCCTCTGAAAAGACTTCATCGTTATCTTTTATGAATTCTTCCACGTCATCTGCAGTTAAGGCTATTTTTACTCCTGATCCTCCTTGTCCTTCAGGGGTTTTAAGTACTATAGGTAAGTCTTTTTTAACATCTTCAATATTGTATTTTGAATCAACTTTTTTAAATGATGGTGTCTTGATATTGTTTTCTGTCAATATTTGTTTTGTATGATATTTATCTGCTGCCAGTTTAGCGCTTTCATATCCAGCGGCTATGACAGGTATTCCATTTTCAGCCTCAAGAGTATCTTTTAATGATCCCACATCAACGAGTGGCTTATCTATTCCAATTAATGGGATTACTGCATCCACATCTTCTTTTATTGCTACTTCTCGTGGTCCTTCCATTCCTCGTTCTACTATGTAATGTTTATCGGCCAAGTCCAGATTGATGGCATTTTCATTCGATTCCGTTAAAATAGTAGTTATTCCTTCTTTTTTTGTATACCATGATACGTCATCAAATAATCGTGAGCCTATAAATAATATTTTCATTGAATTACACCTCATATATTTTTTATAATTAATTCAACCAGTTCATCAATACTTTCCATGACTTCCGGGGAAATTGTATCCACTAGTGTCATATCCTTTGGCTGTATTCCCATAGTTAAAATTTCACAACCCACACTATCTTCCAGGTAGTTTATTAAAAATGATATCGGCATTGTATGAGTTGAGAAGCCAAATGTGTCTACCTGTTTTTTGTCAACTATTATGAATGATCCTGCTTTATCATCAAATTCCACGGCATCTATTATGATTAGATGTGATGGATTTATTTGCCTGATTTCGATTGTATGATTTTCCGGTGCTGTTGCGGCATTTAATAGATAGACATTATCGGAATCTATATCACTGTTTACCAATCTTTCATATATCTGATCTATTATTTTAGGTCCTGTTGCATCATCACCTCTAAGGGTATTTCCTATGCCCATTATAAGTAGCTTATCATAGCCTGTTATGAATTCAGTTATTTCTTTTTCTTGTTGTTTGGATAGTATTTAATCCACCCCCCATCGTATATTTGATGTTTATCATTATTTCATCACCACGAACCACGCCCATATCATCAATAGGTATGATGATTGGCGGATTCAACATTGGTGTTGGCTCCAATAGGATATCATCCGTAAGTAATGTGTATGTTGTTATCTTTATGGCATTTAATAATCCGTCGGAGTTAACTTTTATGGCCACACTTTTCTCATATTCCGGATTATTGTACCGGTTCAGTTCAATATCACAATATCTAGTTTCATCGGACAATGCAGTGTATTTTGGATGATTGTCCTCATAGTAACAGATTCCCATTACCTGCGTATTTATCAGTTGCATTGTAGAGTATACTGCTTTTGGGATAAATGTAGTATCATTATCGGTATATTTTACAACGTTATTTATTACAGGTATCTGTTCTTCATCAATTAATGCCGTATCAAGCATTTCACATATGACAACGTCAATTTTACCAGTAAATTCATATTCGGTTGCATCATCATGTATAAACGTGATGTTGTCGTAGTCTTCAAGATATTCTCTGGTTTTATCAATTATCAAGGGATTTTGTTCGATGGCATAAACGTAATCTGCATATTTACCGGCTTCTTTGGCCAGTATTCCAGAACCTGTTCCCAAGTCATAACATACTCCATGAACTTTCCTATGGATAGCTTTAAAAAAGGCATTTACTCTTTTTTTATCATTGGTTAAATCATCATAATATGTCATTATATTATTAATATGTAAAATTCTGATAAAAAAAGTTTATTATAAAAAAGTAGTTTCTATTTAAAATAAGTAGTCTGGATAAAAATTGTTATGAAGATAATTAATTATAAAATATGTGGGTATAAAAATTTTATTTAAATTTAATTATCTGTTTTTACTTTATCAAGCTCACCAGTTCCTGCACTGGTTAACTTTACATGTTCGACTCCTTTTAATCTCATGATTTTTTCAGTTAAGTCTCTTATGTAAATAACATCACCTTTAACTATTATTACTTCAAGGCAATATTTTTCATTCATGTGTATGTGAAGACTTGCACTAATTTGATTACGATAGTCATGCTGAATGTCTGTTAAAGATTCCATTACACCGATGTAATGATGATCATAGATAACAGCTAAGACACCGACGCGTTCGCCTTCCATCTCATTCATCCATTGATATCTTAGAATGTAATCTTTTAATGCATCACGTATACCTTTTGAACGAGATTGATAACCTCTATCCCTCAAAACATCATCAAATTCATTGAGAAGCTTATTTGGTAAAGACATACTAATTCTCATAACAATCTCTCCTATTGTATATTATTAATAGATTAACAAAGTCTGTTAAAATATTTTTAATTATTAATCAATTTGAATTAAATGTGACAAATATTATCTATTTAAACAGTATTAATTCATATTAATATTATACGTGGTTAACAATAATACATAATTTCATATTATTATTATATGTTATATATATTCTTATATATAGAACTTTTGTATTATATCATTTATCAAAAAAAGCTGATTAATTAAACTATAAATTAATAAAGAGAATTATTACACCTATTCATATAATAATAAAATATTCACCAACAAGTAATAAAAAAAAGAGAGTACAAATAAGGATAATACTTTTTAATAGATAATTAACAATTTAGGAGTAACAATTAATGAAAAATTAATAAAAGCAAAAGCTTTATATATAACTTCAAATAGAGTACTATATAGTTGTTAGTAAAAGTGACTAATAACAATACATATGCAGCGATAGTCCAGGCTGGCTAAGACTCTACCCTGCCACGGTAGTGACCCGGGTTCAAATCCCGGTCGTTGCATTATTCACATGCGGTTGTAGTCTAGTCTGGCTAGGACTTGGGCCTTCCAAGCCTACGACCCGGGTTCAAATCCCGGCAGCCGCACTATACCTTTTAAAGACTATTTTTACAATTTTTAACCAATTTAAACTTTAACTATTCATACCATATTATTTATAGTAATTCTTTGATAATATTAAATAACAACATAATTGAGGTATAATATATGATAGGTATAATAGTAGGTGCTGGCCGTATAGGATATAACCTGGCTTTATCAATGTATGAAAAACATGACATCACCTTAATCGATAAGGATAAGGCACAATGTGAAAAGATAGCAAACTTAATAGACTGTTATATCATCCATGGAACAGCCACCAACACCCAATTATTAAAAGAAGCAGACATAGATAACGCAGATTTCTTTGTAGCCGCTACCGCTAATGATGAAGTGAACTTATTATCCTCCGTATATGCTAAAGATCATGGAGTTAAAAAAGTATTTTCCAGATTAAACAATATAGAACATAGAGACATATTCGACAAACTGGACATACCATTCATAAATCCAGAAAGAAGTGCAACCAGATACATTACAAGAAACATCATCAGACCTACAGCACAAAGTCTTGTTTCAGTAGGAAAGGGAAATGCCGAAATTATGGAATTGACCGTGAAAAACAAGGATATACTCTTTACACCAATCAAAGAAATAGAAAACAATACAGATCAGTTTATTATTATAACGATTTACTCCAATAATGAAGTAATCATACCTACCAATGAAACAGAACTAGGCTATGATGATAGAATCGTAGTACTTGTAAAACGAGATTACATGGACAATGTACGTGAATTGTTTACAAAAAATGATTAACCTCCACACTTTTTATCGATGAGGACTTCTATGAATTATGAAAAAATATTAACGCTATCCTATTTTTTAAGAAAAGAGGGCATGGACGTCAGTATACGCAGCAGCATAACTGCAACTATAATATGGGACAAATACAAAAGTCACCTTACACTGGCAGAATTAAAGGATGGCCTCAAAAGCGTTTATGTAAAAAACAAGGAAGATCTACCAAAATATGAAAGGGCATTTAACAGCGTATTCATCGTAAATAGAGATACTAAAAATAGAAAGGCCGATTATGTACCATTGGATATCCAAGAGAACTATAATTACACTAAAACAGCCAGCGAAAATGGTCCACGTGAAGATACGACACGTGAAACAATAATAAGAAGAAGATTAGAACATAAAAAATTAATCGATAAAAGCATTTTGGATGATGACATATCAACATTGGACAGCATCGATTATAGGGTTTACGCGTTATGTCAAAAATTCAGCAAAAAAATTGCCAATCATAGAAGTCTCAGAAAAAAAGAGGAATTCTCCCATAAGGTCAACATTCCAAAGACTATAAGAAAAAATCTCAAAAACGGTGGCCATCTGATTAATCTTGTATACAATAAACCTCCAAAACATAAGTCAAAACATGTGATTCTATGTGACATAAGCATATCCTGCCAGTGGGCAACAACATGGTTTTTTGCATTGATGTGCGGCTGTCATGAAAGCTTTGATAAATTAACCATATACGATTTTGATCATAGAATTGTTGATGTAAGTCAACTGCTAGACATGGAATTTAAAAATTCATTCCAGATTAATGTTGCACATCAATCTATGGGATTAAGACCTAGAGGTCACTCTGATATGACAAAATCATTCAATTCATTTCTCAAGGAATACAAATTAGATTACAATACAGACGTCATAATATTAACAGACTGCAGGGATTGGAACGGCAGACGCGCAAATGGAGTCTTGGAAAGTGCTAAGATATTAAGGAAGATTATAGTTAAAAGCCGTAACGTGTACATATTCAATCCAGAAAATAAAATCAGATGGAATACACC
>MVJJ01000081.1 GCA_003266145.1 Methanosphaera sp. SHI613 | reverse complement strand
AATCAAAGTGGTGGAATATTCACGATGATATTTGCAATCTTAGGATTTGTCATAATGGGAGTTGCATTAAGCAGAAAAGCTAAAGTAGAAGAAAAACACGAACCTAAAGAACAATCAGATGATGCTGAAGATAAAAAGGTAAGATCAAGAAGATACACACCAAAAACTAAAAAAGCTGAAGAAATAGTTCATCACGAACTAGAAAAACGTTTCATACCTGGAAAATTCATTTGGACACAAGAAGAAAAATATAACAATTTATTCTTGTTTGTAATGTTAATCTTATGGATTTTAGGTATAGCTGTAATGTTAACACAGGGTACAAGGTTTATCGAACAGTTTGAAGTACCAATAGCTTTAATGGCTGGTTTATCAATTGGTTTCTTCTTACAATACTTGGACTTAAAATGGGAAGCAAAATCTTACATAACTGCTGTAGCAATCGTATTGATGGTATTGGCTGTAGCAAGTCCTTTATATGCTGATCATTTGACCTCATCCCAATCAGTAGGTAGTACAAACGATGACATGTATAACACATTAACATGGATTAAAGCAAACACTGCTCCGGATACTGTACTTGCATCCTGGTGGGACTTCGGGCACTTGTTTACAGCTGTTGCAGATAGACAAGTGGTATTCGATGGGGGTTCACAGAACAACATGAGAGCCTACTGGATAGGTAATTCGTTGACAACACCAAATGAAAACCTATCAGCTGGTATTTTAAGAATGTTGGCAAACAGTGGTGAAGACGCATCCAACACATTAGATTTATACACTAATGATACAGCAAAAAGCGTTGAAATATTAAACAAAATATTACCGATGGACAGAACACAGGCAAACACTGAGTTAACTGGAACATATGGATTAGACCAACAACAAGCTAATTCAGTTTTAGACTTAACACATCCAGCAAACCCAAAACCTGTAAACCTTATATTAAGTTCGGATATGCTTTCAAAAGCAGCATGGTGGTCATACTTCGGTAGTTGGGATTTCCAAAACAAAACATCCACACACTACTCATACTATCCAGCTCAAAGTACAACTGAACAAATAAATGGTAAAGGATTCACAATGGGTATGGAAAACGGTGTTGTAGGTGTACAATCAACCAGTAATGAAACAAACGGAACTGGAATGACATTTGCATATGTAGATCAAAGTAAGTTAAACAAAACACTTAACATGACAACAACTGAAGATAAAGAACGTATGTCAAAAGAATTAACTGATGGTACAGGTAATGAATTAATAAAACCACATAAATTAATTTATGTAGACAACAATCAACTATCCGAAAGAATTGTAAACAATAACAGTAACATGTCTGTTATGGCAATTCATCAAAATGATGGTTCATACTTTACCGTATTGTTTGATTCATATCTTGAAAATTCAGTGTTCACTAAGTTATACTTAGAAAGTGGATTTAACCAAACAAGATTTAACTTAACTCATTCAGAACCGGGTATTAGCGTATGGAATGTATATGAGTATCCAACAGGTGCTACAAATACAAACCAATCAAATACCTAATCTTTTATCTTTTTTTTTAACTAATTTTCATATTAATCTATTTTTTTGATTTGATTTTGAAAGATTTTTTTTGATTTTATTTAAACTATTTTTCTACTTTTATATTAAATCACCATATCATTATAGCTTATTTTTAATTTTTTATCCATTATTTTTTAAAAAAAATATTTTTTCTATTCTAATATATTTATATTAAAGAAAATAGAGATATAATTATATAATCTATATTGTTGATGGAGAGATTTAATTGAAAACACTTTTGGATTTAGAAAAACCGAAGTTAATTGCCACAAATTCATCATTGGATGAGTTATTGGGGGGAGGTATAGAAAAAGGTTGTATAACTCAGTTTTATGGTCCTCCTGGTAGTGGAAAGACTAATATCGCTATGAAAATATTATATGAGGCCACTAAGAATGGTTCAAAGGCGATATATGTGGATACTGAAGGTGGAATTTCTCTTGAAAGAATGCAACAAATAGCGGGATATGATTTTAATACAATTGCTGGAAACATTTATCTATTGGAGCCAAAAAGCTTTGATGAACAACAATTGAGCATAGATAATATTGAAGACTTATTAAAAAACGATTCTTCGATAGATATATTAATCATAGATTCTATTGTGGCATTGTATCGTATCGAAGATGGGGATCCATCCGAGATAAACAAGCGTTTAGGTAGACAAATGGCAAAGTTACTAATGCTAAGCAGACAATATGATATAGCGGTTGTAATTACTAATCAGATATACTCTCCATTTGACTCAGATGATTTAATAGTTGAGCCAATTGGTGGAACTGTTTTAAAGTATTGGAGTAAGGTTATAGTAGAAATTGAAAAAAGCATTACCTCAAGTAGCAGAAATGCAATATTACAAAGGCATAAAAATAAATCACCAAATCAAAAGGTAACCTTTGAAATAATTGATGAAGGTATAACATAAAAATTAAAAAAGGTAGATAATATGGTATTTAAGAAAAAAGAGAAGAAAGTTCCAGCTGGATTTAATTCAGTGAATGAATTTTTTGATTATTTATATAAAAAAGAAGATTTAATATGGATGGGACAAAACACCAACCACTTACAAAAAGACAAACACATAGAAAACGCATTAATCGAGGCAGCTAAAAAAAGAGATTACTGCAAATATCCACCACCTGAAGGATTCCCTGAACTCAAGGAATTAATATTAAAAGACTTGGAATTGGATCCAGAACTTCAGGATATACAAATAACTGCAAGTGCAACCGAAGCATTATACTTGGCAATAAGTTCAGTATTGCATCATACCTACAATACAATTGCATCAGATCCGGGTTATCTGATAATAAATAACTTCGCAAACAGATTCGGAAATCACGTAAAAGAAGTACCAATCTATAATGAAGACTGCGGATATAAATTAACGCCGAAGCTAATAAAAGAATACATAGATATGGACACAAAATTAATCATATTGATAGATCCATTAAATCCACTTGGAAGAGCATATACTGAAGAGGAAATTAAGGAAATCGCAGAAATAGCAAAAGAAAACGATATATATCTATTACATGACATAACATACAAGGACTTCTCAAAAAATCACACATTAGTCGCTAAGTATGCACCAAAACATACCATAACAATATACAGTTTTTCAAAGATATTTGGTATGGCAGGTTTAAGGATAGGTGCTGTAATAGCATCCCCTGACCTGATAAGAAAAATGCGTTCAAGTGTAATAAATGACCTTGGTACAAATTCACTCGCACAGAAAGCAGGAATAGCCGGATTGAAAAGTAAAAACGAATGGATAAATGAAGTAAAAGAAACATGTTTCAAAAATCAGGAAATCATAAAGGAAGCAGTAGATGAAACTCCTGGCACGTTCCTTCCGGTATATCCATCTGATGCAAATATGATGGTAATAGACGTATCAAAAACAGGATTATCTCCTACAGCCATATGTGATTATTTGCTTAAGGAAAAGAACATATTCGTACGTGAAGGAAACTATACCAGTAAGCTGTTTGCTAATAAGTACATAAGAGTAAGCTACTCAATACCTACCGAACAGATACTTGTGTTTAAAAAAGAGTTTAAAAATGCTATATTAACATTACAAGAAGAAAATAATATAAAAATGAAAGATTAATTAGAAGAATCATCTTCTAAATCTTTCGGATCAACAATTTCTACGTCAGGAATTTCCTTAACTTCCTTCTCTTTAATTATTTCTTTTTTAGCTAAATCCAATAATACGTAATCTCCAATTTTCTTAATGTTTTCAGGACATACTTCAGAAATATGTTTCGTAAGGCTTAACTCATTGCTTGAGAAATATACCTTGGTGATTTTGGAGTTTTCAAAGTCCAGTTCTACATCACTAATTTTACCAATTTCATAAGCGTTAACATCTATCACTTTTTTACCGATAATTTCTGTACCTTTCATATTGATTACCTCAAATTTTTTTATTTAACATATTTAGTTATTTAATTAATTCTATAATATACTTTTATTCATTAATTATAAATAACTATAAAATCAAATCTAATATTTGAATTAATTTTGGAGTTAAAATGATG
>MVJJ01000137.1 GCA_003266145.1 Methanosphaera sp. SHI613 | reverse complement strand
AATATTAATGCCCATCTTCTATGACACTCCACATGTGAAAAAGGCTCAAATATGCATAAACCTGCAGGTGTAGCCAAGTCAAGAATGATATGACTCATGGAACCTACAAATAACATCATCCATGCTAAAGACCAGTTGATTGTGGTATAATCCATCGGTACCATATACAAATACAATCCCAAAACAATAAAGTATATGAGATAATATCTACGGCTGATTACAAAAAAACCTGCAATAGCCATGGTGACAAACAATACCAACAAGTGAGGTATCCTAATGGCAGATATTAGAAATGCCCTATTGAAAAATGAGATAAATCCCATTATCATAAACAGAAACAATAAGGACAATAATATTACCCCAACGAGGGTATGGGTAAAACCCCTGTGCTTTGAGATATAGAAAATGATAGAAAGAACTATCAACAACAATGCCGATATACTGCTGGAATTAAAGAAAAACAATATAATCGACAATATCAATCCAGTTATCATCATGGAGTTTACCTTATGGGTATTGTTCTCGTGATCCAAATCACATATGGATGCTCCTATCAATGCAAAGAATAAATAGAAAATACTAGGCGCAAAAGGAAGAGCCATCAGTATACCTGCAATTGCATGAGTTCTATAATTAGACATGACGATTCACCTACTAAATATTATTCTCCTAATTTAACATTATCTTTTTATAATATCAAAATAATCTAAAAAAGACATTACCTGATTATATGAAGTTAAGACGGACTTGTCGGATATTTTTCCGTTAACTTCCAATGCTTCACAAGTAACTGATGGTATTCCCCTAAGATTTGCCTCATCCTCAATTGCACCATTCAACACTGAACCCGCCCTGGATATCGGCAGGAGTTTTGAGTTTGTCCTGTCAGCTATATGCTTTGCCAGAAAATAGCTTTCCTTCTGTGGTCTGAATGAACAGAAAACACTATTTTCTCCTGGCTGTAATGATGGATCTGTGGAATGGCAATCGCACAGTGCCTTTATGCCGACATTCACCGCATAATCAACGACGGCCTTAGTCGGTCCGTCGACGAATGCATTTCTATTCATGTCCAATCCATTGTAATTGCGAGTATTTTTAGAAGTGGATACTGGAATTAAAAATGGAATGATGTGCAATGTATGATTCAATGAATACTTATCGGAATATAATTCATACAAAAGCCTGGTTAATGCAGCCTGTGAAGCCAGTTCATTACCATGAACCCCTGCAAGCAACAGATAATCATCACCCCTGTTTTCAGTAGTGAATACAACAGAACCTTCCACAGTTAATTCAATGAGACTTTTGAAGTCATTTGCCCTGAAAAAACCTTTATTGACAAGATACCTGTTTAAAGTATCATTGCCTAATACCCTGGAAGCGGTAGCAGAATCAATTACAGTAATCTTAAACTCCATATTGATGACCCGTTGATTTGATTTTTCAATTCCGTCCAAATATTGAACTGCTGATTGATATATTAATTATATCGGTAAAAGTATTTAAAGTAAATGCGAGCGTGTGATAAGTACTCGCAAGAAAAATAATCATGAAAATATAATATAAAATGGAGAGATTTGACCCAACGAGACTTTAAAAAATTGGGGGGGGGTTTGTATTAATTTAGGAGGGTATACTTTGCAAAAAAGTATTGCTACTTTTTCCTATCTTAATAGGCATACCCGATGAATCCTTTAATTCTTTTTTCTTAAAACATGTGTCATATTCATTATTTATCCTAAAATGAATACCTCAACCTCTACAGGTTGAGGATGGAAAGAAACTTCAGCAAAAAAGTACCTATTCACTTATCTAACATACTAAAAAATTCTCAAAATAAATCAACAGCTTCCTCCTCATATAGATTAGTATATATTGACTTTTGACCGACCCTTTTGAAATATTAATAATAAGTGGCTATTGAAAATGTGGTTGAAATGATATGACTATTATTCTGAATTATTTGATGAATCTATTGATTTCACATCATTAATATAACAAGGTTATATCGGTTTTGTATTAAACTGGGAATTGGTTAATTTTTCGTAAAAAAAGTTAATATAGGTTGGTTAGTCATTTTAGATTATGTTTTTTTAGTATTGTGTGTTTTTGTTGATGTTTGCATTTTGTTTTAGTACTATTCTGTGACCGTTTTGCATTATATGAGTTATAGCAAGATCAAATCATAGCCGATAAAATATATGATCATAAAAATTCCGGAAATGTTGAAGCGTTCCTAAGAAATACATTAAAACATAACTGTCAAATGCATAACTACCAATTTAGATAAATACAGACAATAGTAGCTAAATTAGTATTTAACCACCAATACTGTATGTTTCATGCTAAAAAACAATACATATATTGGAAGAAAAATAAAACGAATGATAAAAATACAAGAAATCAAAGGAAAATCAATTGTAAAATATTTCTTCAATGAGGTTTAGAAAACTTATCAAAAGCATAAGAACGATACAACCATTATAGAACCGAAATACAGAAATACACTAATTTAAAATATAAATTATATGAAATATTAGACAATAATGATTATAATAAATCATTTGAACTACTAACTACATTAATGTCAGAATTAAACGATTATACTGGACAAATCAAAACATTCATCAAAAATAGATTACAAGACCAATTCAGAAACTTCAAATATACACAACAGACTCAAATATAGCCTCTACAAGCAATAGAATCGAAAAAAAATTTTTCTCCAAAACAATGTCTAAGAA
>MVJJ01000061.1 GCA_003266145.1 Methanosphaera sp. SHI613 | reverse complement strand
ACAGTTGAACGTGGATTGACACGTGTTGTCTTCTGGTCGATTGATATGGCAGGGGATAATCCTTCGATATAATCAACTTCCGGCTTTTCCATCTGTCCTAAAAACTGTCTTGCATATGCAGATAACGATTCAACATATCTGCGCTGACCTTCTGCATATATTGTGTCGAATGCCAGTGATGATTTACCTGAACCACTCAGTCCTGTTATTACTATAAATTCGTCACGTGGTATTGTTAAATCAATATTTTGAAGGTTATGTTCCTTGGCACCCTTAACTATAATCTTTCTATTCTGGATTGCTTCTTTTCTTAGCTTATCTTTACTTTGCATGGATTAATCTCCACATTTAATATCATATTTTTTCTGTATTTTTCGTTAACTAATACATTTGTATCTTTTATTTTATAAACAAAACTTTGCAAGACCCCCCATGAGGTGGGGGTTAATACCAGGATATTTAATGGTATTAAAGGATTAGGGCCATATCATTCCTGTAGTTGTATTATCTGGTCTCTTAATTTGGCAGCTCTTTCAAAGTCCAATTCTTTGGCGGCCTTTTTCATCTCTTTTTCCAATTGTTTGATCATTTCATCCACTTCATCTGATGTGATGTTGTCGATTTCCTGAATGTCATCCATACTTTCCTTGATCTTCTTATCCTTGAGTTTACGCACTACGCTTCTAGGTATGATGTTATGGTCCTCATTATATTTAATCTGTATTTTTCTTCTGCGCTCAGTTATCTCAACTGCATTGCGTACGCTGTCGGTTATGTTGTCCGCATATAAGATTACTTCACCCTCCACGTTACGTGCTGCCCTACCTATTGTCTGGATAAGGGACGTCTGTGAACGAAGGAATCCCTCCTTATCCGCATCAAGTATTGCAACGAGGGATACTTCAGGCAGGTCCAAACCCTCCCTGAGAAGGTTAACTCCTATAAGACAGTCAAACTCTCCCCTACGCAAATCATCAATAATCTCCGTTCGTTCAAGAGTCGTAATCTCAGAGTGAAGATATCTTGCTCTTATATTCATCTTGATGTAATAATCGGTCAAATCCTCTGCCATCTTCTTGGTAAGTGATGTGACGAGTACCCTCTGGTCTTTTTCAACCCGTTTTCTTATTTCACCCAGCAGGTCATCCACCTGGTTTTCAACAGGTCTTATGATAGGCTTAGGATCAACCAGCCCTGTAGGTCTGATAATCTGTTCGACCTTGTTCTGTGAACGTCCAAGCTCAAATGGTGCAGGTGTAGCGGATACGTAGAGGACCTGATTTTGTGCTGCCATAAATTCGTCAAATCTAAGCGGACGATTTTCCTTTGCACTAGGAAGTCTGAAACCATATTGTACCAGATTTTCCTTTCTTGCACGGTCACCCTCATACATACCCCTAATTTGAGGTACTGTCACGTGTGATTCGTCAATGATTGTCAGGTAATCATCAGGGAAGTATCTGAGCAATGAATATGGTGTTTCACCCCATTTTCTGCCGTTCATGTGCATGGAATAGTTTTCAATACCTGAACAGTATCCTAACTCCTGTATCATTTCAATATCGAAGTTTGTTCTCTGTTCAATACGCTGGGCTTCAACATACTTTCCCGTAGCCTTGAATGTATTGACCCTTTCGGCAAGTTCCTCCTTGATGTTTCTTATCGCGGTTTCCTGTTTTTCCCTGGCTATAACGAAGTGTTTTGCAGGAAAGATTATTACCTTCCTAAGCTCCTCGATTACATTGTACTTAAGTGGGTCTATCTTATATATGACGTCAATCTCATCTCCCCACATCTCTATTCTCAGTGCATAGTTTGCGTTTATAGGATAGATTTCAACTACATCCCCACGTACCCTGAAGCGACCTCTTTCAAATTCAATATCATTACGACTATACTGCATTTCCACCAGTGACTTAAGTATGTCCTCACGGCTGATGATTTGTTCCTTTTCAAGCTGGAGGGTAAACTCTGCATAATCCTCTGGTGAACCGATACCATAGATGCATGATACGCTGCTTACCACGATAACGTCCTCCCTTGTAAGAAGTGACTGTGTAGCTGAGTGACGTAGTCTGTCGATTTCCTCATTAACGGATGATTCCTTATCGATGAAGGTATCTGTCTGTGCAACATATGCCTCCGGCTGGTAATAATCATAATAGCTGACAAAGTATTCCACGGCATTGTCAGGGAAAAATTCCTTGAATTCCTCAAACAACTGTGAAGCCAATGTCTTGTTGTGGCTCATGACAAGGGTAGGCTTATCAAGCTGTTCAATGACGTTGGCCATGGTAAATGTTTTACCTGAACCGGTCACACCCTCAAGTACCTGTTCCTTGCTGCCGTTTTGGTAGTGTTCAACGAGTGATTTGATGGCTTGGGGTTGATCTCCAAATGCTTTATAATCAGAATGTAATTTGAATTTTGACATAATATATATTATATAAAAAGTAGTTCATATTAACTACTATTTTTCTTAAATAAATATAATATATTAAATTGCCAAATATATTACCATAAAATAAATTTTTAATAATAAGGAGGTAAATATATGGATTTTACTTATTTGTTAAAGGATGCATTAAAATATCCTTTATCCGATTTTAAAAAGTTTCTAATATTGGCTATACCTAACTTAATCCTTCAGGTAATCGTCATTATATTTGCAGCTGTATTCTTGATATCAACCAACATGTTTGAAAATTTATCCAATTATCAGGTATCATCTGGAGATATAATGTCACTTGGAATCATGGTTATAATCTTTTACCTAATCGCATTTATTGTATCATTAATAAATGGTGGAATAACTATAGAAACAGTCAAAAAATCATTTACTTCCTCTGAATTAATTGATTTTGACATATCAAGATTCTTTGTTAGTGGATTAAAGAAGTTAATACTTTCAATAGGTTATATTCTTATACCAATGTTGGTACTGTTGTTTATCGGATTTTTAGGATTGGGATTAAGTGCTTCAATGGCGGATACTAATATGGAGGCCGTCGGTGGAATAATCTTTTTACTGGTGATTCTTATTATCATTGTTGCACTAGTGTTTGTATACATATTATCAGTTGTTGCAACCGGACGTTTGGCAGAAACCAACAGCCTATCAGAAGCATATGACTTTAAAAACATATATAACATTGCAAAAAGGATAGGATTCTTCAATATATTCTGCATAGAACTGTTATTGGTTATCATAACAATCATTCTATCTGTGGTCATGACACTGGTAGCATATATACCGATTATCGGTTCATTGATATATGGATTATACTCAACATATCTTATATTGGCGGCTTCACGTCTAGTGAGTCTGATTTATCAGCATAAACAAATGCCACAGAATATGAATTATCCAAATCAGCCTCAGATATCTGGATCCCAACAGGGTTATCCAAATTCAAATAATCAAGTGCAAGGAGGATATACTCAGGTACCGGGCGGATATTATCCACCACAGCAGGGTTATCAGAATCCGGAAGGACTTGACCAGCAGAATTCAGCAAACTATCAGCAACAGGACTTAAACCAGCCACAACAAGGTATGAATCAGAACAATCCAAGTCAAGGATATGGTGATTCACAGAATTACTATAATCCAGGCAATCAAAACATAAATCAGGACAATAACAATCAAGATTATCAGGAAGATGATTCCATAATAAAAGATAAAACAGGTGACGTGGACAATCAGAATGACTTGGACTTTAAAAACACCGATTCATCCGATGAAAACTAGAACTTAAAATAGGTGATTAAAGGTATCAATTACTTTTATCACCATCTCTTTTTGAAAATTTTTCCACTATATTTATGACCTCTTTTTTTACTAATCAACATTATGATGTTTTTATGAAATAAAATATTTAATAATTAAAAAATAGATAATATACTTTAAAATAATACGAGGAGTGTCCCCATGAGATTAACAAGTCCCGATGAATTACCACAAAAGCCCGGCGTATACATCATGCATAACAGTGATGATGAGATTATATATGTCGGAAAGGCAAAAAAACTAAAAAATAGGGTTCAAAGCTACTTCAGGGATGAAGATAAACTTGACAGGCCAAAGACGCAGGTACTGATGAGACACTTCGCATACCTCGAATACATCCTGACAGATACTGAAAAGGAAGCGTTGATTCTGGAGGCAAACCTGATAAAAAAATACAAGCCCCACTACAACATCGACCTGAAGGATGGAAAACAATATCCCTACATTAAGATAACAAATGACATATACCCACGAATACATGTAACGCGAAGATTATCAAATGATGGAGCATCATACTATGGGCCATACACCGACGTGACCAATGCAAGGGGATTCATTGACTTTCTTAACAAAAACTTCAAGATAAGAACCTGTAAAAACATGGACGGGCCCTGTCTTAACTATCAGATAAAACAATGCAGTGCCCCCTGTGCAGGCAACATATCAAGGGAGGACTATCAGAAAAATATCCGGCGGGTAAAGCTGCTTCTACAGGGAAAGTACAAGACTCTGATAAAGCAACTCAAAAGGCAAATGAACAGGTACTCAAGGAATATGGAATTTGAAAAGGCGGCAATTATACGTGACCAGATTGAAACGATTACAGTAACCCTTGAAAAACAGAATATTCAACCAACCATGGACGTTAACCAGGACATCATAGGAATAGACCATAACGACACCCAGGCAGCGGTAGTCATATTATCAGTCAGAAACGGCAAAACAAACAAAAAGGATGATGTTGTACTAAAACAGATAGACGGCTTTACAGATAAGGAGATTCTAACCGAGTTTATAAAACAATAC
Organism: Methanosphaera sp. SHI613; assembly: GCA_003266145.1. Lineage (GTDB taxonomy): Archaea > Methanobacteriota > Methanobacteria > Methanobacteriales > Methanobacteriaceae > Methanosphaera. Next base: position 6,648 of record MVJJ01000061.1, on the reverse strand, counting down.
TACTCACTAGCCCCGTGTCCTGATGAACTGATACTTGAAGACAATATAGAGGATGAAGCGATAATAACCGAATGGCTTGAAGAAAAACACGGACACAAGATAAAGATAAAAGTTGCGGAGGATGGACATTACTTCACGCTTATAAAAATAGCCAAGAAGAATGCCCACATCAGCCTGACAGAAAAAACCAAGGATGTGGAAAATCCTCTGCTCACACTTGAACAGTACCTTAATCTACCAAGATTGCCATATCACATAGAGGCATTCGACATATCAAACATATCAGGTATACACGCCGTAGCGTCAATGGTCGTCTTCGAAAACGCAAAGCCCGCAAAGAAGATGTATAGAAAATTCAAGATGAGAACACCGGGACCTAATGACTTTGCAATGATGAAGGAAGTAATCACAAGACGATACTCCCGCATATCCTCTGATTACAATGGAATAGTTGATGAAGATGATTCAATGTTTATAAAACCTGACCTGGTACTTATAGACGGTGGTAAGGGACAGCTGGGTATGGCAGTTGATGTATTCAAGGAATTGGGAATAACCGACGTTCCATTGGTGGGTCTTGCCAAGAAGTTCGAAGAGTTATATGTACCCGGAAGAAGCGAGCCGATAATACTTCCAAGAAGGTCGACGGCACTGCGGCTACTTCAATATGTGCGTGATGAATCACACAGATTTGCAATAACATTCCACAGACAGTTAAGGGCAAACGCCTTTACCAAGTCGATACTTGATGAAATTCCGGGGGTTGGAAAAAAAAGAAAACAAGCCTTGCTTACATACTTCGACAATCTGGACAATATATATGAAGCCGATTTGGATGACATCAAGAAGGTTCCATCAATACCCGAAAAACTAGCGGTTACAATATATGAGGTATTGCAGGATGATAAACAAAAGAAGAATAATTAAGATTATTCTTCGAATAAATCTTTTCACGCCATTCTATTTTTAGCCTAAAGTTGCAGAATCCAAATCTAATTTATATGGTATTTCCTCATATTCCTCCAGTTCATAGCCTATATCCTCATAGTCTTCCAATACAAATTCATCCAATTTGCTGTCAATCAACAGGTTGCCTATGTCAAGAATCTTATTGACCTTAAAGTTACCAGTTGCCAGGCATCTGTGAGTGTTTTCTATGACAAATGGATTGATGTTTGTAGACATATGTGTAATCATAAGCAATGCCTTCATTTCAGGTATCATAAGTTCAGGGTCATAGTTGCATGAACCTATTCTATCCAGGAACATCTTTGAATGACCTGCTATGTCGTTGTAGAATACAGGTGCCGTGAATATGAAGTAGTCTGCTTGGCGAATCTTGTCTATTATCTCATTATAGTCATCATCAAGTACACATCCTCCACCTTTCTGACATGCTCTGCAGCCGGTACAATACTTGATGTCATAATCATCCATAAACAATACTTCATTAGTGCCCCCGTTATCCTTAATTCCAATAGTTAATCTGTCAACGATTTGTTTGGTATAACCATTTCTATGCGAAGACGTAATTAGTGTCACAGCTTTCATTAATATCTCTCCTATATTTATTACTTATTCATTTCTAATTATACAATATCCTTGTTCTATTATTTATTTCTAATTGTTTACTCCGTAAAACCAATGATGAGTGAACCGATTTCGGCGTCATGTTCCAGATTAAAGCAATTCCTAATGTAATGGTCAGTCTCCGTTGATGGCACAGCAACCGTTAGCTTGGATACAATTGACTCCAGGTCGGCATCTGTAAAGAAGTTGCTAGTGGTGCTGCTCATAACAAAGAATTGCCTTTCACCATAACAGGACATATCGTTGTATGTTACAAAGTTATCCGATAGGAATGTTACATTTGGATCATCTCTCAAATCCTCCAACTCCTCTTCATCATAAATGCTTTCTCCAATTATCTTACCGCTTTCGGTTCTAAGCGTGAATGTGGTGTCATTGGTATTGTATGAATTCTCGATATGCTTGGATTTGACGCTATTGTCTATAACAACCACAATGGCCTCATCCAGTTGGAAGGCTTCCTCCATGCCCTTGTTGATAAAAGGCACTAATTCATCCAATCTTTTCATCTCGAATTCAAGAACTCTCTTTTTCATCTCATCATCCATGAATTCAGCTATTATGACTGTTGGCAATTGTCTTATTGAATCTAATAATTCATCCCTTGCTGACATTTTAATATAATCCTCTTATGTTATTGAATATGGTTAATTATATGAATTTTATTGATTATATTTTTTCTATCAATTACACTTCAATTTCTAAAGATTTAATCCGATTTGTTTGGCCTTCAATAGGATTTCACTATCCTGGCCAGTTGACGGCTCATTTTGTCCAACACCCAATACTTCCACGACATCAAATCCGATTGATTCAAATAGCCTTGCACGAAGAGTTATGTATTCATCATAATGACCCTGACTTGCCCCATATGTATGTATGACAACCGCTTTTGGGTTATTCTTCAACTGATTGGGTGTGGTCTTTGTCATAGAATAGAAGCGATCCATGAAGATGTGTCCCTGTGCATTAATCTCACCAAAATAATTGGGTGCCGCAAATATCAATGCATAGCCCTCCTCGATTTTATCCATTATTCTATTGAAATCATCATTCAATATACATTTGGTGGGATTATCAAGATCCTTGCAACGTTTACATCCCTGACAACCTCTGATATTCATGTCTTCAATAAAGTAGGTCGTGTTTGTTCCACCATTTTCAACTATTCCTTCGGCAATCCTGTCTACAATCTGTTTACAATTGCCGTTTCTTCTGGGACTTGCAATAATACTGATGGCATTCATATTTAATCACTAAATAATAATATGTCATGATGCTTTAAAGTATTTTTTATACAATAACAATTTTTTATATTTTTTCTATCATAAAAAAGGGGGAATATATTTATTTTTCAGAAACAAAAATATACTTATGATATCAAAAATAATAGAATTTTTCTCAGATAGTGGTAAATTAATCATATCTCCAGAGGAACTATTTTATTTAAGAGGTCAAAAGAAAGGTTATTATGGGATATTATCAGTAGTATTCTATCTGGCCTTTTTATCTTTAATGATAGGCATATTATTACAGGATTTAACATTTGGTCTTATAGCGGCGGTAGGGTCAATAGTCTTCACGTTGGTCTTTAAGTTCATACATGCCGTGACGATACACATATTCGCTAAGGTATTGTTTGGTGGAGAGGGTAATCTCTTTGCATGCTATAACCTGATATGTTATCCTAGCTGTCTATACATATTCTTAATTGTGGGATTGGCATTAACGGTATTGAACAAGATGTTCTTGTTTCCGGTCATACTGCTTGTTATACTGTGGCAGTTTGTCATTGTCATAACCGCTGTAGCCACAGAGTATGGTATGGACTTCGGTAAGGCATTCCTATCAACATATGGTTTATGGTTAATCATATTAGCAATTCTAATGGGGATAGTATAATGGATGGAAGTAAAACAATAGCAATTATAATAATAGTTGCATTAATCTTATCCATAGGAATTGTGGGGGTAAACTCCTATTTTATCAAATCTAATGAAAAACAGGGAACTCCCTCCTCAATACTTATGACACCAGATAACTTGGAAAATGCAACGTTTTTTGATAATGAAGCAACAAACAAAACAGAGTTGAACTTCATATTGAATAATACGACACAGGTTCAACCGGTAATAAACATGAACATTCATCAGAAGGTGGGAAGTGCAAACGTTATCTTTGCAGATACGGATAATATCTACAATATAACATCCTCAAACTATAACAACTCATCAACGACAGTACGTTACACACAAAACAATGACTCATTGGATGTGGACGTATCATCCAACAGTGCGGCAAATACGATAGTATTAAGCAACAAGTACATCTACAACATCAACGGTGAAGTATTGTGCGGTGGATTTGCGACGAATTTCACCCCTGAAAGTCAGGTCAGACAGTTGAATGTAAACGTTACCTTGGGTGGAGTTCAGATACAGTTAAACAACAATAAGATACAGGACATGGATGTTCACATAACCGTCGGTGGATTGGATGTCAGAGGAAGTCCGTCAGGTTACAGTCATCTTGAATCCGAGATAAAGGTTGGCGGATTAAACTTCGAGGACAACAATCAAAAGGTTTATGTACGTTCAGGTATCGAACTTGGTGGAAACAATCCTGGAAATTATCATAAGGAATCCATCAAGGGATGGGATAACTTCATGGGAAGTGCTTACCAGCAATCCGAGGATAAGTTGGACGTGACAAGCCGTATACAGATAGGTGGATTAAACATAGCTTAATTCACTTAAAACTACTTTTTTTTTAATAATTTTTTTTCATTAATTTCAGTTTCTTAAAAAGAGTATTGATTTTTTTATGATTTTTAAACTTCACGTTTAATCGTTTAAAAAAGGAGGGGAATGTTGATGTGAATCATCAACTTATAATCTGTTTAGGAATGCAATGATAAGTTTTACGGTATCATCCATGTCTTTTAGACTTACTACACTTGTAGGGGTGTGGATGTATCTTGAACCGCTGGATAAGGTAGCTGTTGCTATTCCTTCACGGGTTAGGTGTATTGCTGTTGCGTCTGTTGTTCCACCGTCACCTACTTCAACCTGGTAGTCGATGCCTTCTTCTTCGGCAGCTTCTATTAATAATTTTTTCATCATTGGATGTGTAATCAGTCCTCTACCACTTGCATCGGTTAATGAGATTACTGTTCCTTTTCCTGCTTTGATGTATGCCTCTTCCTCTTTTACTCCCGGATGATCTCCGGCAATTGTAACGTCTAATGCGATTGCCATGTCAGGGTTTAATTTGAATGCGCTTGTTTTAGCTCCTTTAAGTCCTACTTCTTCCTGTACTGTTCCTACACCATATACAGTTACGTCACCATCGTATTCCTTCATTACCTGTGACATTACTGCACATCCTACACGGTTGTCTAATGCTTTACCCATGACAAGGTCGTTTAGGCATTCTTCAAATTCGGTGTGGAATACTACTGGATCTCCAATGGATACTAATTCTTCTGCCTGTTTTCTGTCCTTGGCGCCTATGTCTATAAACATGTTTTTGTATGGGATGATTTTTTTGGCTTCTGCTGCACTTGTGATGTGTGGTGGTTTTGAACCGATTATACCTGGTATGTCCCCGTTTTCTGTTTTAACGTATACTTTCTGGTTAAGTAACATCTGATCGTTTATTCCACCGATTTTTACGAATCTTAAGAATCCGTCATCGTCGATGTAGCTTACCATCAAACCGATTTCATCCATGTGTGATGCCAGCATTACGCTAGGTTTGTCTTCTTTACCTTTGTGGGTTGTGATGAGGTTTCCCATTAGGTCGGTTTCCATTTCATCAACGTAGTCTTTTAGTTCTTCTTTTAGTATGTCACGGATGTCGTCTTCAAAACCTGATATACCACATGCTTCTGATAGTCTTTTTAGTAAATCTTTCATTGTTTAACCTCGTTTATTTTTTTAGAATTAAATTTTTAAAATGATTTGTTATTATATTCTTATTAGATAATATATCATTTTGTTATTATAAATTTTTAGTATTTTGAAAATGTTTATTTGATGTTGATTAAAAAGAGTCATTTATATGGGTGTGGATTAAAAAAATAAATATTTAAAGGATATTTTTTAATTAGTCTGATGCTAATAAAATATCGCTTGCTTTAATTGTTTTACGGTCAGCATGTTTTGCTAATTTGATTGATTTTTTAGCGATTTCTTCTCCGTATTCTTCTAATACATCGATTAATGCATCTACTGCGTCATCGCTTACTCTTGATACACCTGAGTTTGATAAGATTCTTTTGACTGGTGCTTTTGGTAATATTGCCATATCGTTTCCCTCCTTATTTTTAATTTACAATATTATTTTATATAACATGGTATATATACTTAACATAATTTGTTCAATTATTAAGTATTTTTTAATAAATTGTTGATAAACTATATATTTTATTAGTATTTTTTCAAATTATTACTATTATTTAAATAATTATTACATTTTTGTTTTATGTTTATTCATTTTTTCTAGGCAAAGCTATCCCATTTTGATGGGCCCTGATTGAATTCATTATTGATGTCTTATTTGAAGACCACCAGTTTGCTTATTACATAATTCAATATCACGACAATTATCTGGGTAGTGATTTTTGATATGAAGTCACCAATAGTTAAAATATCTACCATTACATATAGAAGTCCCGTATCAACAATTCCTGAAAAAAGACGTCCACCAAAAAATAAGGAAATCTCCTTAATAATATCACTACTTCTACTTTCAAATACCCAAATCCTATTGGTAATATACGCAAATAATACAGATAAAAACCATGCGATAATATTCGATATTATGTAGTCAACATTAAGAAACTTAGCAAAAACAACATACACCAAGATGTTGACAACAGTAGTAAGGACACCAAAAACCACATAAAGCACTAACTCTTTCTTCAAATCCATAGTTATCACCTGTCAGATTAGTTATTATATATGATGATATACGATAATATTTTTTTTGCAGTTACTTCTAATTCTTAACATATCAACTCATGAGTTCATCATGAACCATAAAACAAAGTACAAA
>MVJJ01000092.1 GCA_003266145.1 Methanosphaera sp. SHI613 | reverse complement strand
TTTCTGTTTTTGGTGTTTCTGTTTGTATTTTGTTGTTTTGTCTTAGTTGTTGTGTGAATGAAAGTCCTGCTGGCTCTGGTGTTGGTTCAGATTTTGGTTTTTCTTTAATTTCTTCTTTGACAACATCTTTAATTGCTTCAGCTTCTTCTTTGATTTTTTTGGCTTCTTTTTTCACATTTTGGGCTTCTTCTTTTACTTTTTTGGCTTCTTTTTGCACGGTTTCTTTAGCTTTGGTTTTTACTGCTTCTTTTGCATCGTTAATGTCCTTCTTGATTTCCTCTTTGGTAACTTCTTTTGCAGTATTGATTTCTTCTTTTGCTTGTTTGATATCTTTTTTAACTTCTTTTGTTTTTTCAATCAAGTTTTCAGCTTTTTGTTTTTCAGCTTCAACTTTGGCTTTTACTTCTGCTTCTTTGATTTGTTTTTTGGCTTCTTCAGCTTTTTTGGCTTCTTCAGCTTTTTTGGCTTCTTCCGCTTTTTTCTGTCTTAGTTCTTCATTTTTTCTTATGATTATCTGTGATGGTCCTGGTGTATTTCTTTTGTTTAATTTGATGCCTAAATTTGATTTCATATAACTTGCTTCGTTTTTATATTCTGTATCTTCAGAAACTTCTGGTTCAACCATTTTAACAGCTTCTGAAACACTTTTTGGTGTTATGCTGTTTTTGTGTAAAATTTTAGCTGATTTTGGATTAACTCCTTTAATATGTTTTGGTTTACAGTTTTCTGGATTTGTATCCTTAAATTTTGTATCATTCATTTTTATCCCATTCCTTATATGTGAAATTAATTACCTAATAATTTTAATAGATGATATTCATTAATAATTCTCTATTCATCCAAATACCTGTGTTAAAGTATGTTTGAATGTAAATAATAGAAATATTATTATCGGTTAATCTTTTAATTATATTATATATTTATCATAATTTATAATTATAATTATCATGTTTTTATGTTGATAACCATTAAAGGAATTTAAAAAAAGTTGAAGAAGAAGGTAAGTAATATACTATGTAACCTAAAAAATGAAATTCATTATAGTTACATGTCATAGTCATCGCTGTTGTTTGTGATATTATACTCCTGTATCATATTGCTGCTAGGTTCTATATTAAATCGTATACCGCCCATTTTTGAAGATATAATATTATATAGGAATGGCATTACTGCAGTAAATACTATACAAATTGCTATGGTATTAACTATATTAAGCAGGGCAACTTCCATACTTCCGCTAACCATGATGTTAATCAATGTTCTAATTAACTGTATTGTTAAAAGAGTAAATCCGACGCTCATAACGTAGCTAATGACATCGATGGATTTTAACTCAAGAATATCATTTTCAACAATATCCAGTTTCAAAGGATTTCTTCTGGTGAAGAAATTGAATATGAACATGGCAATAAACATCAATATTGACATGAAAACCCATGATATTAATGTTACTAATGTAACAACGGTTAATGAATTTGCAGTTAATGTTGCCACGTTTATATTTCCAAATATATTTGAAGCACTACTTATTAGGGATATTACAATTGAAAAAGTTAAAATCAAGACTATTTCTGCAAAAATGAACCATATTGCCATTATAATCATTTCCATTGTTAAAGTTGGAAGAATATCTATTTCTTTGATTTCATTATACGGCGTTAATTCAAATTGTATTCCTTTAAAATACTTCAATAAATAGTTATACAGCAATGCATTGATATATACTACAACATAATTCAGAACTAATGATAGTATAAGTCCAATTATAATTCCAATAATGATGAATGCTGAGATGTTGGTGGAAATATAAGTGTTAAGTTGAGGTAATGCGCTAACTATCAATCCAATTGCGATTAATGATATGATTACTCCTATAACCGTTATAATTAAACTCAAAACGGTTGATACTTTGGAGATTGATTTTGGTTCTATGTAGGCCAGTTTCGTGTTGATCATTAATTTTCCCTCCTTTTATATTTTTTCTTATTTAATTCAATAATTATTGATATGTTTAAAAAAGTATTAAAATATATTTTTTTTTAGAGGTTATTTTATTGGGTATTATCATAATTGATGAAAATACACTACAATTTTTAAGTATGCTTTATAGATTCTTTAAAATTATTTTAATATATCATTTGTTTTTGGTGATGGATGATATAATTCTTGGTAAAAATAGAGTATATATACTGAGATTAAAAATAAGTAAAAAAAAGAGTTGTATAATATTTAATAACCCACGTTTATCGTGAATCTTAATGCTATACAAATTAATGCAATAATTATTGTTGCTATTACCACTTGATTTGGTGTTATTTTCATTCCTGAAGTTTCATCATCAAAGAATCTTACTATACCTGCACCACTAGCTGGTAATGTCTTTTTATCCTTCCGTGCCACTGTTTTACCTCCGCTGATGTTGTTGTTAATCTTGTATTATGAATGTGATAACATTATTTGTTAGTTAATAATATTGTTTTATGTTTTTTATTTATATTAAATATTACTCTTTTTTTGATAATTACTTTTCATATTTTTTAACCATTTTTATAGCACAGAAATCGCCGCACATACTGCACATCTCATCATCTGATGCTCCACCATTTTCATAGATTTGGCGTGCTGTCTTTCCATCTATTGCCAGCTCAAACTGTTTTTCCCAGTCAAAGTTTTCTCTTGCCACGGCCATATCATACTCGCGTTTAAGTGTGGATGGTATTTCTTTTGCAATATCTGATACTTCAGCAGCTATTTTTGAGGCTATTACTCCTTCTTTTACCTGTTCAACACTTGGTATGGATAGGTGTTCTGCAGGTGTCACATAACAAAGGAAATCTGCTCCACTGGCACCTGCTATACTTGCACCTATGGCTGCGTTGATATGGTCATATCCCGGTGCAACATCTGTAACCAGTGGTCCCAACACGTAGAATGGTGCATGGTCACAAATTGTCTTTTGTATTTGCATATTTGCTTTTACTTGTTTTATAGGTACATGTCCCGGTCCTTCTACCATTACTTGTACGTTTGCTTCTCTTGATCTTTTTACTAATTGGCCTAGTGTGGTCAATTCTCTTATTTGGCTGATATCCGTTGCATCATGTATACATCCTGGCCTTAATCCGTCTCCTAATGATAATGTGATGTCATGTTCATGACATATCTCCAACAGATAATCAAATTCCTTGTATAAAGGATTTTCCTTATCGTTATGGATTATCCAAGCTGCCGTTAATGCACCTCCTCTACTGACTATTCCCATTAACCTATTGGAGTTTTTCACGGCTTTCACGTTTTCCTTGTTGATACCGCAGTGGACTGTTATGAAGTCAACACCTTCTTTTCCCTGTTTGGATATTGTTTTGAAGATTGCGTCTTCATCCATATCAACGATGTTTTTATTTTCTTTCAGCGTTTGAGCACCTGCTTCATAAATCGGCACGGTTCCTAATGGAATATTTGTTTTTGCAAGTATCTTTTGTCTAATCTCTTCGAGTTTAGGTCCTGTACTTAAATCCATTACTGCATCTGCTCCGTATTCCACAAGAACATCTACCTTTTCTAGTTCGATGTTAATGTCTTCTCTTTCTGTTGATGAACCTATATTTGCATTTATTTTGGTATGTAAATCTTTTCCAATTCCGGTAGGGAGTGTATCTCTATTTTTATTTTTTGGAATAACTACTTTACCTTCTGCGATATATCTGCATAGCTTTTCTTCTGATATTTCTTCTTTTTTTGCTACATATTCCATTTCTGGTGTTATAATCCCCTTTTTAGCATCTTCTATTTGTGTCACAGGAATACTCTCCTATTTTTTAATACGTTAAATTAAAATATATTTCAATAACTATTGTTTCTATTATTTGTTTTTAATTGTTCATGTAATTATTTTTTATGCAAGACCTGTGAATTAATTTTTCTTTAATTTTTTCCGTAAACTATATATATCATGTTTAATATAAATTGTAATAGTAGCCACGCCGGGGTGGCTCAGCTGGTTAGAGCGCACGGCTCATAGGGTATTAAGCAGAGCTCTGACTTTTTCCTGGGATACCGTGAGGTCGCGGGTTCGAATCCCGCCCCCGGCACTTATCTATATTAATATGGATAAGTTAAAATAATTGTACTTCTTGTACATTTATATCTTTTTTTTATTGTTTTTATTTTCAGTTTAAATTCTTTAATGTAAATTGCTATTTTCTGTTTTATTTATACATTTCTGATAAAATTAAAGTTCTTTTTTGTAATATAATAAGTTTCATGATTTTTGTTGATAATTTAAGTTATTTGCAGTTTAATATTTAATTTTGAATTTGCATAATCTTTATATTGTATCGGATATAAACTATTACATATAGGAAATATATTTCCGATAATAATGCATATAATAAAATAGATTATACTTGAAGGATATATAATTAATTATTATTATCACAAGTATAATTAGGAGACTTATTCAAATGTCAGAAAGAGATGAACAAATAGACCAAGTAATCAAAAAGATTGATGAATATGGGTCTAAATTTTTAAGATTTCAGTTTTCAGATATTCATGGTACACCAAAAAACATGGCAATATCATTGAACAAACCTGAAGACGCTGAAGATGTAATAAACAATGGTTTACTATTTGATGGATCATCAGTAGCAGGATTTGTAGATATAAATGACAGTGACCTATTATTAAAACCGGATATATCTACCTTTTCAACATTACCATGGAGACCAGAAGAAAAAGGATCCTGTAGATTCATATGTGATGTATATCATACCGATGAAACACCATTTGAAGGTGACCCAAGAGGTGTACTTAAAAAATCACTTAAAAAAGCCGAAGAAAGAGGCTATCAATACAATATGGGACCAGAACCTGAATTCTTCATAGTTGATGAAGATGAACATGGAAACCTAATTCCGGCTGATGAAGCAGATTACTTTGATGTGGAACCATTAGATTCCGGAACAGATTTAAGAAGGGAAATAGTATTAGGTCTAGAACAACTTGACTTTAACATAGAAGTAAGTCATCACGAAGCTGCACCTGGACAGCATGAAATCGATTTCAGATTCGCCGATGCAATGAAAACAGCCGATGCAGTGGTAACATTCAAACAAGCAATCAAAGCATTTGTAGCTAATCTGGGACACAAGGTAACGTTCATGCCAAAACCATTCTTTGGAGTAAATGGTAGTGGAATGCACTGTAACCAAAGTTTATTTAAGGATGGAAAAAACATATTCTATGATCCTGATACAGAAACACAGTTGTCACAAGAAGCTCTATACTTCATAGGTGGATTATTAAAACATGCAAAAGCATTATCTGCCATATTATCTCCTACAGTAAATTCATACAAAAGATTGGTTCCTGGATATGAAGCCCCATGTTATATAGCATACGGACTCAAAAACAGATCAACATATCTAAGAATTCCTGCATCCCGTGGTCTAGGAACAAGAATAGAATGTAGATCTCCTGATCCATCATGTAATCCATATCTGGCATTTGCAGTATTATTGGAAGCGGGACTTGAAGGAATGGATAAAAAAATTGATCCTGGAGAACCTGCAGAGTTCAACGCATTTGAATATACACCTGAAGAACTTGCTCAAAAAGGTGTCGATACACTCCCTACAAGTCTATGGGAAGCATATCATGCATTAGAGGAAGATGAAGTAGTTCAAAATGCTTTAGGTGAACACGTATACACTCAATTCTATAACATAAAAAGAGCCGAATGGGATGATTATAGAATACAAGTATTTGATTATGAACGAGAAAAATTCTTAAACATATAATCCAAATCTTCACCAAATATTTTTTTTTAATATTTCTTTTTTCAATTTATTCATATTAAAGTAAATGGAGGCTAAAACATCACTATTAAACAAGAAACTGATTTAAAAATGATGGAAATACTCAGAATCTTAAAATCAGAGGATAAAGTTCTGGGTGCAAAATATATCTCTAATGAATTAAGAAAAAGAGGTTATTCTTTAGGTGAACGAGCAGTCAGATATCATATGAGAATTCTGGATGAAAAGGGATTTACTGAAAAAATCGGTCACAAGGGTAGGATAATTACTCAGGAAGGAATAAAGGAACTCAATAACGGATTGATATTTGACCAGGTGGACTTTTCCTATTCTCGATTTCAGGAAAAAATGTACAACATTTCGCTGGACATATCCACAGCCAAAGGATTAATAATCGCAAACATTTCATCAATAAATCAATTAGATGCAAAGGATACAATAGAATCAGTATTCGAACATGGATTAGCTGTGAGTAAGAACATATCCTACACCAAAGAGGATGATGTCGACTTTATAAAAACGGTCTGTGGAACAACAATCGATGGTGTATTCCAGAAAAATGGTATAATCTCAAGACCATCCTACGGAGGATTAGTCAAAGTGGAAGATTATGCACCTGTCGAGTTTGTAGAACAGATAGCCTATAAGAAAACATCAATTACTCCTCTAGAGGCATTTTCCGGAAAGGGAAACACATCCATTCTAGACGTGATTTCATCAGGTGACGGAATAATTCCTGCAAATTTCAGAACAATTCCAATGACAAAACAGGACCAGGCCAAAAAAATACTTGCAAACTTAAATAAGATAGGAATCGGTGGTCTGATAAAGATGGGCCAACCGGGTGAGTCAGTATTAGGTATAAACGTGCCTGAAGGTATGGTGGGAGTCTCAATAATCGGTGGAATAACTCCATTGTGTGCAGCTCAAGAAGACGGATATGATCTAAACATTAAATTGGCCGATGAATTTGTCAATTATGAATCAATGTCCTCTCTTGAATATAATGTTAAGCCTATCCTATCCAATGCTAATAAAGAAGCTAAGAATGTTTCATTTGTATTGGAAAAAATATTTAATCTGATGTCACAGGTAACCTTTGATTACAATACATTTGAAGGTGACATCATAACAAACATCTCATACGTCGATAAGCAAAACCTGGATGAAGCCCTTGAAATAATAAATAAACTATACAAGGACTATCCACAATACTTCATGGGAGACAAATATGCATTAGTGGATGATAACGATGGAAAAGTGGGCATTGCAACGATATGCAGTTTGACAGTGGATGGTATATTGACCAATAATGGTATTGTGTCTATACCGATATACAGTGGAGTGCTGGACATAGACAACAGACAGCCCCGCTTTATAGAACTAATCTCATATACGGGTTCATCAGTAGATCCTCATGAGATATTCCTCAAAAAGGATATGTGTGATATAGCAACCGGCAACGGCTCTGATAAGATACTGGCAAGTGTACATTCAGTACCATATGTTGCAAGAGATGATGCCTTGGATATCTTTGATACGATAGGTGATGCCGGATTCAACTTTTTGGATATAGGAAAGCCTAATGAGTACATCTATAATTCAAAGATTGACATGTATCACTTTGGATATGCTACGGCAGGTGGATTAAATCCTATAGAAAAGGTAAAAGAATCCGATGTTTGTGTGGATGTGAAGTCTATTGAAAAGATTATGGACTTCAAATATTTCGAAACATTTTAGTTTAGTCTCTTTTTATTATTTTTTTTCATTTTTTGGAATATTACCTGTTTTAAGTATTCCTAAAAATCAATTTTTATAAATACTGTCAATGATAAACTACAAATTATAGTATTAATATTGTCTTAGGGAAGTTTGAATCAATATTAATATGATTATAATAGGTGATTTATTTTTTTACATGCTCCTACAGGAGTTATAAAAAAATTTCAACAAGTGATAAATATGGCAGTAATAATAGATACAACTAAATGTAATGGAGTGGACGCCTGTCCTGCAGGTGGACTATGTATAGAAATTTGTGCTTTGAACGCTATGGAAAATGTGGACGGAAAACCAAAAGTAAATGAAGAAGCATGTCCTGAATGTGGATTATGTGTAATGAACTGTCCAAATGAAGCTATTTCTAAATCAGGAAATTAATATAAACTAAATATAACCTTTCTGATTGAGTGATATAATCAATGGAATGTACTACAACTGAATGTTCAAAGTAGCTAGTTTGAAACTTGAAAAACCTTTTTTTGAGGATAATCTACTGACAATCTTAGATAATACATTGATTGTATCAATATTTTTTTTCAAAACCCTTTTTAGATTTTTTTGAACATTTTTTTTTAGATTTTATTTAATTTTAATAGCCAAAATTATTGATTTTAATTTAAAATATGTTATTCTGTTAATACATGTAAAAATAGTGATATTTGAAGTTTAAGAGGGTGCGATAACTTTAATGAATAAAAAAAAGAAGGTTAGAGTTTATGTTAATATAACATCTAATTTGTCTTCTTCTATTGCATTTTTAATTTCTCTTGAAATTCTACGTCCCATACTCATAGGTTCTCCGAATTGGATATATGAATATGCTGAACCGTTCATGAAAGTGTTTGTACCACCATCGATACGTGCACTCATTTCAAAGATAACAATTTCTCTGTCATCGTTTACTAAACATTGTAAACAGAATGGGCCGTTCATACCAGGTTCAACCAGTTCTTTTGCTGTTTCAACTAATTGATCACCATTTTTGAACACTTGTGGTAATAATGATTCCCTTATAACTACAGGGTGGTTACCACTTACAACATATGATGGGCTTAAGTTTGCTTCCATTTGTTCTTGTGCAGGAATTCTTACGATACCGTCGATGTTTGTTTCGTATCTGCTGTCCATACCTAATACTTCAACTTCATCTTTAAGAGCTGAATAGAAATAGTGTATACAGAAATTTGTTCCACATACATATTCTTCGATGTGTGCAGCTTTTACATCATCATCGTTAATCCAATTTCTTTCCTTCATTTGAGCTATTTTTTCTTGGAATTCATCATAGCTTGAACAGATGAAGTATCCTTGTCCACCTCTAGCTCCAGGGAATTTGACCATTACAGCTTTATCAATATCTTCTGGATTATCATATTTCATAGGCATTCTGATGCCTGATTTGGTAATCATTTCTCTTTCTTTATCTCTTTCAGCTTCCCATCTTAAAACATCTCTGTTTCCAAACATAGGGACATTGAATTTGTCTTCTACATTGCTTAATCCAGCATAAGCTACAAAAGAACCATGAGGTACAACAATAGCATTCATAGCTCTTAATTGTTCTTGAACTTCTTCATCAACAATATCTTTATATTCATTTACAAATATAAATTCATCTGCTACACCAAAACGTTCATAAGGAACTTCTTTTCCTTTTTCACATACTACTGCAGTTCTGAAACCTTCTTGTTTAGCTCCTCTTAAGATGTGGAGAGCTGTATGACTACCTAAAGTAGCAATGGTAATATTACTTTTATCATAGTTGTCTACAATAGATAATATATCTTCTTTTTTTACTTTTCCCATATTTACTACATCCGAATATTTCTATAAAAATATATTTTTTATAATATTATTTTTGTAATTCAACACTTTTAACTATTGTTACTTAATTTCGCATTGAATTATTTTTGATTATCGAATCAATTTTTTATAAGAAAAATTTTTTAATTATTTGATTCGGATATACAATCATGTAAATTTATATTAACTAAAAAAAATATAATTTTATTCAAAGAGTGAATAGTAAACTTCTTTAATGGATTTTTAAATATTAAGACTTTTTTAGAATTTAAATTATATTGTAAATAACTAATTTAATAATATTTTTTTGAATAATTGAGGAGTATTTCATGTTAAAAGTTAATCAGGATTATTGTTTAGGATGTGGGGCATGTGTAATAGTATGTCCGGTTAATCAGAGTATCTGTCCACAAATCAGTGGAGGAAGTGGGCCGAATACTACTGAAGTTATCATGTTGGTGGAAAATGGGGTAATCACATTGTTTCACCCGGAAAAATGTAAAGAATGTATGAAATGTAATCAGACATGTCCGACAAAGGCTATTTATCATAAGGAGAATTAAAATGGATGAATTAGATGTTATCATTAATACAGGTTCAAGTATTATCCAGGCATTTTATGAGAAGAAAGGTTCAACATTGAAGGATGAATACAGACAGGCAACTGCAGTAGCTTTTATGGATTCAGAGGATATGCAGCTATTGTCATTAAATCCCAGAGATAAGATAGATGTAATCACAAAATGGGGTGAAGTAACGTTATATGTGGACATATCACATGATGCTCCACATAAAGGCATGATTTTTATTCCAAAGGGTCCATGGGCAAATATCATAGTCAGTCCAGAAACATATTGTTGCAATATCCCCACATTCAAGGGAATCAGGGGAACAATAAGAAAATCGGATAAGGAAGTTTTATTGGTCGCCGATTTGATGAGAAAGACATACAACAAATACCCATCAAAAAGTGATGAATCATTAGGCCAATTACCTGTATACATAAAGAGAGGTTAAATCATGGAACATAAACCGATTACAGATTATGATGAAGAGGTAAGAAATTGCTGTTGTTCATATTGTGGAAATAACTGTGATGACATAACATATCTCCTGAAGGATAAGAAAATTGTGGGGGTAAGACATGCCTGCAGATTAGGTGCCAGTAAGATAATAAACGATCAAGACCAAAGGCTACTTAATCCATTAATTCGTAACGAAGATGGAATTCTTGAAGAGACAACATGGGACGTGGCATTGGATAAGGTTGCAAATTTACTCTATAATAGCCAAAGGCCGGTACTCTATGGATGGGGAGAAACATCCGTTGAAGCAATCAATGAGGGAATTAAGCTGGCAGAAACGACTGGTTCTGTCATAGACAATCAGTCAACGATATGTCATGGAACCACCATTCAGGCATTTCAAAATGTAGGACACCCTGTAATGACACTTGGTGAGGTAAAGAATAGATCCGATGTGGTAATATATGTCGGAACAAATCCTATGGACGATCATCCAAGACATCTGTCCAGATACACGACATTCGCAGAAGGATATTTCAGACCAAACGGGCGGGATGATAGGACACTGATTACATTGGATCCAAAGTATACAAATACTGCCAAGGTGTCTGATGAATGGATACAATTTAATGTAAATGAGGATTATGAACTATTCAATGCAATGAGAATGATACTCAAAGGTAACACGTTGGATGTTGATGAGGTGGCAGGTGTTAAAACAGAAAAGATATGTGAATTGGTTGACACCATGAAAAATGCTGAATGCGGTTCATTATTCTTTGGATTAGGATTATCACAGACAATTGCAAAACAGAGAAATGTGGACATATTGATTCAACTAATCGAAGATTTAAACAGATACACCAAATGGTCAATGTTGCCTATGAGGGGATTTTTCAACGTCAACGGATTTAACATAGCAATGACTACCCAAACCGGTTATCCTTATGGAGTTGACTTTTCAAGGGGATATCCCAGATACATGGTTGGAGAAACAACAACAATTGACTTACTAAACAGACGAGAACCTGACTTCTTTTTAGCAGTAGCGGCAGATCCTGGAGTTCAATTTCCGGGTTATTCCATAAGACATCTGGTTGATATTCCTGTAGTCCAAATTGATACTCATTGGGGGCCATACACGGAGCTTTCTGATATAGTCCTTCCGAGTACAAGAATAGGTGTTGAAACAGAGGGTACCGGTTATCGTATGGATTCAATTCCATTGTTTATGAAAAAAGTGGTTGAAAAACCTGAAAATTGTCATTCTGATGAGTGGATATTAAATCAGTTAAATCAACGGATTAACTCATTAAAAGAAAATAATGGGGAGTTATGATGGAGTACATATTAAAAGGCGGAGTAATATTTGATCCTAAAAACAATATAAACGGTGAATCAAAGGATATACTTATAAAAGATGGATTCATCACAGACAAAGTCTCATCCGATGCAAAGGTTCTTGACGTCTCAGGTAAGCTCGTAATGCCTGGAGGTGTGGATTTACATTCACACATAGCAGGGCCTAAACTTGCAGTGGGTAGATTATATCGACCGGAGGATACCAGAAAAGGAATAAAAAAAGCACCAAATTCCGTTCAGGGATTCGAAACAGGTTTTTCAATACCCTCCTGTCCAACGATAGGATACCGTTACACCAAGATGGGATACACTACAGTAACCGAGGCAGCAGTACCTCCACTTGAATCAAAACATGCTCATGAAGAAATAAAAAGCATTCCAAACCTTGATATTCCAACGTTAACATTATTCGGAAACAATTGGTTCATGCTTAAATACGTTAAGGAAAACAACATGGATAACTTGACATTATTCATATCCAAATGGCTAAAACTGGCCAAGGGATATGGTATAAAGATAGTTAATCCATGTGGAAGTGAAGCATGGGGTTGGGGAAAGAATGTGGACGGTTTGGATGATCCCGAACCTCACTGGAATGTCACAGGTAGAGAAGTGATTACATCACTGGTCAAGGTAAACGAAAGACTTGGTCTTCCACATTCTGTTCATGTTCATACTAATGATCTGGGCCATCCAGGTAATTATGAAACAACATTGGAGACGTTTGACTGCGTAAAAGGATTAAAGAAAAATAAAAACGTCGAAAGAGACCAGATAATGCATTGTACTCACGTTCAATTCCATGCGTATAAGGGTACTTCCTGGAGGGATGTGACATCCGGAGCAACGGAACTGATAGATTACATAAACAAAAACGATCATCTGACTTGTGACGTGGGTCAGATAACATTTGATGAAACAACCACTATGACTGCTGATGCACCAATGGAGTATGACCTATTCAGACTAACAGGACTAAAATGGGCCAACAAGGACATTGAAGTTGAAACGGCTTCCGGATTAATACCTTCAATATACTCTAAAAAGGCACCAGTAAGCGTATTGCAATGGGCCGTAGGACTTGAATTCTTCTTTGGTGTTAAAGATCCATGGAAAATAGCATTAACTACAGATTCACCAAACGGGGGACCATTCATAAGATATCCTAGGGTAATATCATGGCTCATGAGTAATGAAAAGCTAAATGACATGCTGGATAACGAAGTACATAATTGGGCTACAAGACGTACTGCAATAGCCTCCTATGACAGGGAATACTCCTGGAATGACATTGCCGTGATTACCCGTGCAAGTCCTGCCAAAATATTGGGATTAAATGACAGGGGACATCTAGGTATCGGTGCTAAGGCCGACGTAAGCGTTTATGATATCAACGTTGATGACTTTGACCCAACATTAAAGTCAAACTCTAAAATACTGGAAAAGAAATTATTAAACAGCTTACTTACCATAAAAGATGGTAATATAATGGTAAAAGATGGTCAAATAGTAAAATTGGTTGAAAGTAATCATCTATGGTGTAATGTATGTGGATTAGAGGATAAAGAAAAAGAGTTGATTAAGTCAATAAAACCTTTATTCAATAAGTATTATACAATCAAGTATGAAAATTATGGGGTCAACGACCATTACATTAAACCGGACACCAGATATGACATAAAATATTCAAAAGAGCAGTGATTAATATGAAAATAGTCGAGATAACCTTAACTAAAACAGTTAAAATTCCATTGGAATTTGATAATGTTCTGCCTGAACTATTGTATGATAAAAGCATTGAAGAAATAGGAAATACCATAATCTATCAGGGAAACAAGGAGAAAAAATTAGGAGAATTCTTTGAAATAAATGTTGAAGGCTCCTGTGATGAGGCCTGTGACTGTAAATTGATAATAAATGGAAACCTTGATAGGATAAAATATATAGGAAACAAGATGTCCTGTGGTAGCATAATAGCCAACGGTAACGTTGATTTACACGCCGGTTCAATGATGTCCGGAGGACGTCTGGTGATAAATGGTAACGCTGAAAGCTATCTTGGAAGAGAAATGACCGGTGGATTAATAAAGGTAAACGGCAGCGTAAGGGAATTTTGTGGCTCATCTTATGTCGGTGAATGGAGAGGAATGAACGGTGGAACGATAATAGTTGAAGCTGATGCCGGAAAACAATTGGCTGACTGTATGATGAAAGGCCATATACACATCAAGGGAAACTGTGATATTCTTCCAGGCGTTCACATGGCTGGTGGTTTCATACAGATAGACGGTGATGTGGAAAGTTGGCCTGGAGGTCAAATGAAGAAAGGAACGATAGTGGTAAACGGCCACATTAAGGATATGCTTCAAGGATTTAAACTTCAGGAGATAATACACAATCCACTTATAAATAACAGATATTTCATTGGAAGATATAAATTATACATCGGTGATATCGGAGCAAACGGTAAAGGTCATCTATGGGTAAAAATCAGGTAGTACTATGAATACTGTAAGAATAAGCGAGGATGAATTGAATAAGTTTATAATAAACAACTTCTCTGAAAATTCATTGCTTGAAATATCATTCAACAGGGTTTTTATTCCAGGAATCCTGTTAAATATAAATGATGATGACGATTTGATACTCACTTTACGGTTACAGGGACAATTGCTTCATCAAACAGTTGACATCAACATTGATGAAATTAAAAAAGAGCTTGTAGAGATAAGATACACTATGGATGATGATGAAATTACTTTGATAATAGTTTAAACGTACTGTTATCCTATTACTTCAATTATTTTTTTTAATTAATTTTGGTAAATGAGATGTTTTTTTAATAAAAAAGATGATGGTTAGAATAATCTATTCTAACACTGTATGCCTTGCTTTTAAATCTTTTTCCGTCTGACCTAAAACATGCATTAACTCTGCAATAGTTGAATCCAGGAATATTAATGCACTTATTTCGAATAATGTACCAAGAGGGGATAATGTTTGATGTTGTCCACTTATTTGACGTTTAATGTAACTAGGTTCACTTTCAATTTTTGTTCTTCCTTTTAACTGAACAACTATATCTGCACTTTGACCTAAAGAACTGTCCGGATAGGAAGTGATAGCTATTATCTTTGAACCGATTTTCTTGGCGATACTTGTAGTACTTAGGATGTAACTTGTCTCACCAGAACCGGAAATTGCAATAAGACAATCATTTTCTGTAATGGCAGGAGTGATTGTTTCGCCTACAACGTAAACATTTAACCCTAAATGCATAAGACGCATTGCAAATGCTTTTGCTACCAAACCGGAACGACCTAATCCCATTACAAATATACTATCTACTTCTTTAATCATGTTTATCATGTCAGAAAGATTTTCTGGATTTACTTCTTCCGTTGATTTTTTAACATTACTTATTATTTCATTAACAGCATCATGATATATCATTTTTAATATTCCCTCTGTATTATCTAATATATATTCTATTTTTTTAACTACGAATTATTTTGTAGAAAAATAATATTTCCTATTTATATGTATGTTGAAATATATATTTACATTTTATCGTTATTGATAATATTTTTTCTGTCGCGGACGATAACTGTGTTATTTCTATCCTAAAGGATGTATTCTTTCTGTCGACAAGACTTTTAAATCCTAAATAAAATATATGTATAAATGATAACATAAAGAAGAATAGGTTTTAATTTAGTATTTGGCTATGAATGGTCGTAGTGAAGTGTTTATTATGGTAGATAAAAAGTTAAACTATGAGGTCGACGATATCCTCTTTGACTATAAGTTATTCGACACGTTAAGGGCAATTGATAAGCATAAGTCTCAAAGGAAGGCTGCATCATCATTAAACATTTCACATACAGTATTGAATCGTAGGATTTTGAATGCTGAAAATTCGTTAAATAAAAAGTTGGTCACGGTATCAAACAAGGGTTCTTCTTTGACGGAGTATGCAAGGGGAATATTATCTGATTATGAAATATATGAACAGCGTCTGGATGATGATGATGTCATCACCATATCGGGTGGTTTTGTTTCCTGTGAGTTTTTAAGGCAGTTGGCTATGGCTTATAGAATCGATGTACGTATATTGCAGACTGATATGCATTCGGCAATCAAACTTACTAATCAGGGAATGGTGGATATTTTAAGTTTTGACGATCCGGTACGTGCATATATGATGAATTTGGAACCTACACCACTTGCAAGGGATAACTTATTATTGCTGTCAAATAAGAAAGAGGAGTTTAGGGATGTTCATGATCTTGATGGCCTTAAATTTGTTGAGGTTGAGGAATCTGCACATCGACTTGCATGGAATACATTGGCTGATTATGATTTGGATTTTGACATTGTTAGGGTGGTTAATTCATTCCATGAAGCCATTAAATTGGTTGAAGAGGATGATTCATTGTATACTTTTGTAAATAAAAGCATGTCCTATAGATGTCAATATACTTATGATGTAATTTCCAAACAGACACAACATATAATCAGTGCTTTGAATGTTAAAAATGATACTTCCATAGAGAATTTTCTTAATTTTGCATCGCATCGTGCACAAAAATTAACTGAAAAATTTGGCTTTGAACACATCTGATTATTATGTGATGTGTCTTGACAAAAAATATCATAAAACAAAAAAAGCTAAGTTTCAAACATTTATCTATTGGGAGATTAAATTATTTTTTTCTTCAAAATTTCAAAAAAAAGTAATAAAAAAAAATGGTAAAAAGGGATTATTCTTCTAATCTGAATCTTTTTACAACAAAGTCCTTATCTAATGATAACACAAATGAAGCAGCTCTAGGACCTTGTTTTTTACCTATAATGGTTTTATATATTGCCTGGAATGCTTTTTGAGGTTTCATCTCCAATGATTCAAGTACATCATACATTCTGTCGTGGAAAGCAGCATCATCATCAAATTCCTCATTTTCAAGTACATCTGCCAGTTGTCTTAAGAACTCTTCCTGTTCAGGGGTAAGTTCAATTCTTGGCATCTTCTTCATAACCTGGAATTTAACGAATTTAGGAGCATATGTTTCTAGCCAGTTGTTTACGTGTTCTAATCTTTGCAGGTATGTCTCTTTATCCCAGTCGGATAAGTCATCATATGAAACGTCTTCTAATCTTTCAGGTAACTGATGATTCTTTTTTAGTATTTCGTATATTTTTGCGGCATCTCCATTGGCAATCTGGTAACTTACTGTTAGGAACCTGTATGATGGTTGGAAAGGCATTTCATCTGTTAATTCATTAATCTGTGCAATTTCATATATTTTTGTTAGTTTTTCTTTTTCCTTGTCATTACTTGCTTCCTCAATGTCGTAAGCTATACGTTCTACCCTGTCATACTGGTCCATTAAATCAAGGAATCCCATTTTCGGTGAGAAATCTTTAGGTTTTAAAGGTTTGTTTCTGAATATGAAGTAATTCAATGTTTCAGGTTTTCCTATTTTAAGCCATGCTTCCGGACTGAAGAATACTCCTTTTGATTTACTCATAGCATCTCCGTCTAATGTAATCCATTCATATGGAACAGGATATGGTGCTGGATAATTGAATATTTCCTCTGATATTATTTTACTTACATCATATGATCCACCACTTGCAGCATGGTCTTTACCGAATGGTTCGCATGTTATGTTTAGTATTTTCCATCTTGCAGCCCATTCTACCCTCCATGTGAGTTTACCTTTACCTGTAGTGTAATCCATTTCGCCTTCATGACCACATTCACATCTATATTTGACTGTGGTTCCTTCATAGTCGTATGCTTCGGTTGTATTTACTCTTCCACATTCGCTACAGATTGGATTATATGGGAGCCAGTATTCTTTTAACGGATGTTCCCTATATTGGTTGAAAATTTCTCTTATTCTCTCTGCATTTTCAAGTGCTAGTCTTGTAGCTTCCGTATAAAGACCATTTTTATACATGTAAGCCCCACTTTTTATCTCTAAGTTTTCAATATCAAATGAGGTTAATGCTTCTGTAAACGGTTTTTGGAAGTGCTCTACAAAGTTCTCACAGCAACCTTCAGGACATGGTATCTCATAGTATGGCTGTCCAAGGTATTGGCTGTATGACTCAGGTAATGGGTATGGGACTTTTCTTAATGGATCATAATCATCTGCAATCCATAAGGTTCTTGCATTTTTGCCAAGTTTTCTTAATTCCTTACTTACTGCATTTGCTATAAATACGTCACAACTGTTACCTATATGTATTGAACCTGAAATTGATGTTCCACTTCCAACTACATATTCATCTCTATCTTCTTTGCTTAATTCTTCTGCAATTCTTTCTGTCCAATGTTTACTCATTTTATCACTAAAACTATTTTTTTGTAATGTAAAAAGATAAGTATAAAACTTTATTATTGAGGTTATTGTCTTAAAATTAGTTTATTCATTAAATAACTTCTATTTATCTTCATATGATAATTTTAAAGTTTGTAAACTTAATATATGATGTTTGATATTTCATTAAAATATATTATATAATTATTTGTTTTTGATGTTTAATATTTTTTATCATAACCATTTTTATATTTCTTTAAGAAAATATAATATTATAAATTATATTATGGTGACAGGAATGTATGTGATTATCGTTGGTGGTGGAAGGGTTGGACTAAACCTCTCCCAATCATTAATTAGAGAAGGTATAAACGTAACTATAATTGAAAGTGAATATTCAAAATCAGAAGAAATAGCAGAACAGACGGATGCAATGGTAATCCATGGTGATGCAACTTCAATACAGGTATTGGAGGATGCGGATATAAATGATGCCGATGTTTTTGTAGCGGCAACAGGAAAAGATAGTATCAACCTATTGGCTTCAGTATTATGTCAGAATTATGAAAACGTTACCAAGATTATTGCACGTGTAAATGATCTGGCTCACGTAAATGCATTTAAGAAAGTAGGTATAGACATTACTGTAAGTCCTGAGTCAACAGTGGCAGCATACCTTGAAAGGGTCATTACAAGGCCAAAAGTGGCTGATTTGATAGTACTTGGTAGGGGAACTACAGAACTTTTGGATTTAAGAATAGAAAACAGTCAACTATATGGAAAGCCGGTGTTGGAGTATAGTCCTACAGAAAATTATATCGTATGTGCCGTCTATGAAGATGGTGAACTTGTCATTCCACAGAAAGACACAGTTTTCCATCAAAATCAGAAAATATCCGTGTTGTCCAAGGCGGATTACGTTAAAGAAGTTACAAAATTCTTTGCACCATAATATTTAACTATTTTAAAAAAAGGATAAATAGGATAATTCCTATTTTTTTATTTATTTATTGGATAATACTATTTTTTTAATCATCGAATGCGTCAACGTCTGCTTTGTCAAGCCATTGATTGACGATTTTTATGGCACAGTAATGTCCACACATTGTACATGTATCTGCCTCTTCAGGTGGTCTTTTATCTCTTATTGCTTGAGCATCTTCAGGCCACATTGCACATTCATATTGATTTTTCCAATTCAATGATTTTCTGGCATCAGCCATCTTGATGTCCTGCTGTCCGAATCTTTCCATATCTACAGCTATATCTCCGGCGTGAGCTCCGATTCTGGTAGCTATTACGCCATCCTTCACATCCTTACGTCCAGGTAAAGCTAAATGTTCTGCAGGGGTCACGTAACATATGAAGTCTGCACCATATCTTGCACATTGTGCAGCACCGATAGCGGAAACTATATGGTCGTATGCAGGTGCAATGTCAGTTACTATTGGACCTAACATGTAAAATGGGGCGTTTTTACACATCTTTTTCTGAATGTTGATGTTTGTTTCGATTTCATTGATTGGGATATGTCCAGGTCCTTCAACGATTGTTTGGACTCCTCTTTCTCTAGCTCTGTCTACTAGTTCACCGAGTACAATTAGTTCTTGTATCTGAGCTCTATCTGTAGAATCGGTTAATGCGCCAGCTCTCATGGCATTTGCCATACTTAGACATACATCATATTCTTCCACTATGTCCAATATTTGATCGTAGTTTTGATATAATGGATTTTCAGCATCATTTTCAACCATCCATGAGGATATGAATGATCCTCCTCTGCTTACTAGTCCTCCTTTACGACCTTCATGTTTTAATCTTTTTAATGTTTCCCTGTTTACTGAACAGTGAATGGCCATAAAATCTATACCATCTTTTGCCTGTTTTTCAATATTTTTAATCATATCATCTGGATCCATGTATATTGCAGATCCATTGTTTTGTATTGATTCTACTGCTGTTTGGTAGATTGGGACACTACCCACAGGTTTTTTGGTATTTGCAAGTACTTTTCTTCTGATTGCATCTAAGTCCCCACCGATACTTAATTCCATGAGTGTATCAGCACCTGCTTCTTCTGCAATTTTTGCTTTTTCCAATTCCATATCTACGTCAATGATATCGGTAGAGGTACCTATTGTTGCATTTACTTTGGTACGTAAATTTTGTCCGATACCTACTGCAACGGTTTCTCTTTGATTGTTGTCTGGTATAGCTATGTATCCCTTTGCAACCATTTTTCTAATATATTCAACATCTAATTTTTCATCTTCAGCCACTTTTTTCATGGCTTCGGTAATATTACCTTTTTTTGCTTCTTGCATTTGTGTCATGATAATTACTTCCTATTGATTTTTAGATTTTTTTAGATTTTTAGAATGTTTTTATGAAAAGTTGAATTATTTATTTCAACGATTGCTTTCATATCAACTATTACTTACTTAAGTTTGAATCATATATAAACGTTGCATTATAAAACCTATTTACAACCCTTTTTTATCTATTTTACTTGATTTACATAAATTATCTTTTATTATCAGTAAAGTGTTGTTTTAGAAGTGAGTCTGATTTTCAAGTATTTTTTACACTTATGGAATTGGTAAATTTTGGATATTTAAATGGTTCAGTAATTAATTAAAATTGGTGGATGGTATTATTAAATTGTGAATCTTTGATAAAATGTGTATGATTTTTATGATAAAAAAGGAGGGGGAGAATAATTAAAGTATATTGTCTGTACTTTCTGACCAGTTGTTGTCCATCCGTTCGAGTGCCTGGTCTATTGAAGGAATATTTGTCTGGGTTCCCTGGCTTTCAACGATATATGATGAAACGGCACTTGCAAAGCGACCGCAAGTTTTTATATTGTTGTCTCTAAGGTACATTCTTAAGAATGCTGCACGGTAGGAGTCTCCGGCACCTGTAGGGTCGAAAGCCTCTGTAGTAACCACTTCTATTTCAGTAGGGTCTTCATCCTTCATGTATATGATACTTCCATTTTTACCCAGGGTCTTCACAATCATTTCAGGTCCGTCTTCGAGTAGTTCATCAATTTCCTTCTCAAGAAGATAACTTATGTGTTCAATTTCATGTTCATTACCGAATAATATGTTACAGTTTGAGATAACTTCTTTTAAATCGTCCGTTGTGTATAAATGTAAATCCTGTCCTGGATCGAATGAAACTAATTTATTCTGTTCATATGCATATTTTCCCGCTTTAATGTTGAATTCCGGATCACCTGTAGCTAAATGAACTGCCTTGGCTTTATTTATTGCATCTTTAGGAATCTCTGATTTTGAGTACATTTCTGCTGCACCCCAGTAGAAGTAGAACATCTGTTCATCTTCAGGATTTGTCAAGACAAATGCTGTGGGCGTGTTAGCATTTTCAGATACAATCATGTCTGAAATGTCAATATTTAATTCATTAAGGTATTTTTCATATTCGCTGTCCTTAAAATCTTTACCAATACATGATATTAATCCCACATCCAATCCTAATTTACTTGCAACAACGGCAACGTTTCCAGCAGCTCCACCATTAAATGTTTCCATTTTATTTACTATTGCTGACGTGTTCGGTTTTGAAAATTCTTCTACTTGCATTATATAATCAAATGCAGTGTGTCCTAATACTAGTAAGTCTACGTTCTTCATTGTTTCACCCTCATTAATGTTATCTGTGATAATATGATTAATATTAAAGTAAAGGAAAATATTTTCTTTCAAGATATTAATTTTATATTATCGATAATTTTTCGCTATTTTATTATTATGTAACTTTCATATTATACAATTTTTGTTTTCAAATATTTACCAAATAATTTAAATAAGATTGTCCTAATAATTAATTAGAGGAGTTAATAATGACTATCTATGACAAGATAAACAATAAGAATCTATCGTTTCTCATTTCAATAATTATTGGAACATTTGTTGGATTAGTATCTGTGATGATCTGTACGAGGTATAATCTGGCAATCTATGGATTCAATATTTATATCATAATATCTCCGATTATCGCCGGTTTTGTTGAAACATATGTCTCCAAAAACTTCACAGGTGAAACCTCCGGTGCAATAAGTTCAATCATATTGTTTATTATCACAAATGTGATGGGTTGGGTATTTCCCGCAAATCCAATTACATGGAATATCTTCACAGTTGGCGGATTTGTCCTGATGTTACAGGCGGCATTTCCATTGACTATAAACTATATTTTATTGGCACTATTATTCATATTTATCTATGGATTAGGTCGTGTAGGTTCAGTAATAGAAACTTTGTTCGTAAAACGTAAGAAGGCAATACCTGTAAATCAGATGCAGGATTTTGAATCATCTGATGTTCTGGTGTTGACAAATGAACCAGAAATATCAATAAAAAAATATCATGGTTTAATCTTTTCAGAAAAAGTCATAGAATTTGAGGATAAAAAACCTGGAGAGGTAATTGATTTTATGGGTTCTGATGTATCCAAGAGAAACATGCTCAGACAAAACGATTATACCATTGCAAAGGAGTACATACTCAATGATTTGAAAAAAAATGCTGAAGAAATTGGCGCCAATGCCATTATAGATATTGAAATTGAGTATACAAATTATAACCAGCAGTTTCCACCGGATGTATTGGTTGCTATATACGGTACTGCTGTAACGTTGGAGGATAAATATTTATTATAAAAAAAGAGTAGTGAAAATAAGTAATTGTCTACTTATTTTTGCCATCTGTTTCTGTCTAATAATTCTTGTTTTTTACCTGCATTCCATCCACCGGATGCATGTTTTGCGTGACCTACCTGTTGTACGTATCCTGTGATTCTGTCATACCATTCTACTTCTTGTGTTTCACCACAGTGGGTACATTTTGATTGTAATCCTTTCATTAATGTCTTACAGTTTACACAGAAACTTAATGCACTGCTGTATGCCCAGAATCCTATGTCTGTTTTATGAGTAATTTTATCAGTTAAGCTCATTAGACTGTCAGGATCACTGTAGCTTTCACCCATGAATGCATGGAATATGTGTCCACCCTGTGTTAATGGATGATATTCTGATTCTATTTTTATTTTTTCAGGAAGGCTCATTGCAGTATCTACAGGTACGTGGTTACTGTTGGTGTAGTATGATGCTGAAGAGTCTCCGTTACATATTACCTGGTCAGGATATTTTTCTCTGTCCATGGTTGCAAATCTGTATGCTGTACTTTCTGCAGGTGTTTGGATTACACCCCATCTTAGGCCGGTTTCGCTTTTGAGACTGTTTGCTCTATCGTTGATATATTGGATTATGTCATGACCTAACTTGTTTGAACTAGGATCTTCTAGTCCTGCACCGGTTTGTGCCATAAGCATTTCATTTAATCCTACAAATCCGAATGATAATGTACTGTTGTCTACTCTGTAGTATGGATCATCACCCATTTTTTGTGTTAGGAATGGAAGTATCTTGTAGTCGTTTAGACATTTCAATGCTCTTTCACGTCTTAAAAGCAGTACCTCTTCAACTATGTTCATGTAATCGTCAAGGTAGTCATAGATTTCGTTTTCATCCCTTGCGTTGTATCCTATACGTGGTAGGTTCATTGTTACATATGCTAGGTTTCCTGTTCTTAGACAGTCTGTATCCCAGTCACCTGTCCAGTTATCAGATAGTCTGGTACGGCATCCCATGTAGTTTGCCATGTTTCCCATGTATTTTGGTAACATGTTTATGAAGTATGCTGTTCCGAATTTGGCTGATAAGAAGTGTACTCTTTCTATGTCTTCGGTAAATTCAGGTGTTAAACATTCTTTTCTTAGGTAGTAGATGGTGTTTGGGAAAAGGTGTGGTTTTCCTTCTGAATCTCCTTTTATAAGTGCTTCAGTGAATGCTCTTTGGATGAGTCTTACCTCTTTTTCATAATCTCCATATACTCCTACTTTTTTACCTCCAGGTCCGTATGCAGGTTCGTTTTTAAGGAAGTCCGGTACTGTAAATTCAAGTCCTACGCTGGTAAATGGTACTTGTCCTCCACGAGCTGCATATGCCATGTTTAGGTTGAATATGAACATTTCCACGGATTGTTGGATTTTTTCGTATGGAAGTCCTACTGCAAATGGTGCTACGAATACGTTCCATAGACTCATTGCTTGTCCACCACTCATGTTTTGCTGTGCTGCAAGCATGATTTCTCCGGAGTGGTTCATTAATGTTTCGATGTGGTTTGGTGCTTTTGCTACACTTGTATGGTCACCTGTTCCATCTACTTTTAGTCCGTATTTGATGAATTGTCTAAGGTCGTGTTGTAAACAGTTTATTGGTCTTCCTGCGAAGAATTCCAGGTCGTGTATGTGTACGCTACCGTTCATATGTGCATCTGCAAGGTTGTGAGGTAGTATGTTTAGTAATGCGTATTGTTTTAATGACTCGTCTGCAACATATTTATGGATTGTTTCAGGGTTATGCATCATGTTTGCATTGTCTTTGTTTCCTGATTCGATTAGGTTTGTTATGTTGTACACCGGCATTCCTAATCGGGTATATTTTCTTCTTAATGATTCAAGACCGTTTTCTGTTAGTTTTGTATTTACCATTTCCCTTATGATAGGTGCAGTAAGGTAGTCTAATTCAAGTTTTTTGAGTTCTTTGTATACTTCATTAGCTATTTTGTTTGCTAATTTAGGTGTTGTCTGTGTTTCTTGAATAAGTGTGTTTGCAATTTTTGATTTGTCGAATGGCTCGATTGTGTCTCTACCTGTTCTTACACGTAATGAGTTGGTATTGTAGTATTTATCTGCAAGGTTTACGTTTTCTTTTTTTAGTATTTCGTATATTATATTTTTTATTTCTTTTGTTGTTATGTTGTCATGTGCTTCTTTAGATACTTTGTATGCTATTTTTTCTGATAATCCTAATGGGATGTTTATCATTATACATGAACGGATTAGTTTTTCATAACTGAATTTTTCCTTAATTCCATCGTTCTTGATGACATATATGTCATTTAGGTTGTATGCTTCTTGAATTGTTTCAGGGTCTTTCATCATTTTTTCACGTCCATATCATTATATCGGTAAATTTTTTTAGTCATTATTTCTTATTATTACTTTGGTTTTCGTAGTATATAATAAGTTGCATTTTTGAAAAAAAGAAGTTCGTATATATTAAAATAGTTTGTATGTATCTAAACTATTTTTCCTTGAAAAAAAGTAAAGGGGATTAGAAAAATACGTCCAGTGAACTCTGCTTAGATTTGTCACTTTCAAATAATGAATTAATAGAAGTCTCCAATATTTCAATACGTTCCACAACATATGGATTTATAGGATATTTCTGACATAATTCCTTTGAAATGTCTAAATACTTCAATACAGACCCTTTGGATATACTGAATATCAATGAGTTTCCACAAGTACACTCTCCTGATAAAGGAATTCTTCTATACTTGGCTCCACACTTAGTACAACGTACCTTCTGTCTTGAAAACGCTCTGATATTTCCAGCCATGTCTGGTAGGAAGTGGGAGTTTAAAACACCTTCCACAACACCTTTTTGGTCAACGCATCTTAGCATCTCTGCGAGGCTAATCTGTCTTTCAACCTTTTCGGGCATGGATTGTAAAGTTTTATATAGACAAATTTTTGGTCCGGCATGTATCGAACTAGTTGGGTGGGAATACATCAAACCTTTATACTGTGCATCAGTACCCAACCTTGACTCGACATTATCCATCAGGTCGTTGACATCTGATGGTTTCACACCACCTTCTTCTGTCTTACGATAAATCTCCAACGGAATTCTCCTTACACAGTCAATGTTGTGGGACTCATCATCTATCTCCTCTGGGTCGATTTTTATACTTAAAACCAGTGGGGCATCCATACTACCACCACGAGTATTAGGCAGATATGTTTTACCAAAGTTAAGCAATGCATCCAAAAGCAGCATCACAGCATCCTCATCACTGTCACAGTTTCTTCTTTTAGCAGAATGGAAGTACGGGTGAGCATAACAACCGGAAGCCTTGGTATACCCAACAATCCTACCGAGAACACCTGCTGATGTGTGCGGTGCCAGTCCCGCTATCAAATGTCCAACCAAGTCAAGTCGCGTTTCGGCATTATAAAATGGTTCCATATTATAATACTTGACAAGCAAGTCATCAATGAATTTGGAAACCTTAAGAAGATAATCCCCACAGCTTTCAGATACCACAACATCCTGTATCTTAAGTTCAACAATCTGATCATCACTGGTAATAGGCTCTCCATAGATATCCTCGGTATAGTCCATCTCAAGAATCTTCTCATGTGGTACACCGATTTCACGTGGAATAAAGTGTGTCAACGGCAAGTCTGTTGAGTCATGTCTTATGGTACCGTCCCTATATGTAAACACTTCATTTTTGGCACGTAGCACTCCCTTTTCCAATGGTTCAGGGAATTTGTCCTGTGAAATCAAACCTTTAACACCCTTGACCTCATCAAGTCTTCTTATATTAACGCTGTCAAATGCATCTGCAAGTAATTTACCTAATTTAATGTTTGAAGCACCTGAATTCTGAAGTTCGGTTCTTGAACCACATACCGGGCAGATTGACTTGAATGATGTGACCATACAGTCAGGATTGGTACACTTACACTTGGCCAGGTCAACCTTGATGGTTCCCTTCTTTGCAGCCTCAACTATGTTACGAATGTTACCTGCATAGTTACCTATAGGAAATAGTGAATGAGGTGCAGGTTTCATGAGTCTTTCCTTGGTCTTCTCAGGTCTACCCATTCTTCCACCAATAAATACAGGAGCTTTGGCCTTTATCTTTACTGGGCTGTTCTTGTTTATTGCCTCAACAGTGTCAACATCCTCATCATCAGTCAGATGCTTAGGAATGGTATACATGAGAGCATACAAGTCATCATTGTTCATGACAAGGGAGTTGTTGTTTACGTGATGACAAATACCCAGAACCTCTATAATCCTTTTATGATAATCTATAGGAATCCTGTTCATATCAACATTAAATACATTATCCGGGCTTTCAATCAAAGAATACAGGTAATCATGTAAATTGTTTGCCTCTTCCTTTGTAATATCATGATAATAATATGTATATTTAGGATGTAATGGAGTATCTGTTTTCTGTGCTATTTCAATGGCCTTATGAACATCAATGTCCAGTTTCAGCAAATCATCAAGTTCCAGTTCTTCCTTAAATCCAATTCCAAAGTCGTCATGGCTTTCTTTGAAGTAATCTGATGCTTCAACTTCCTGAGCCCACCATTCCTCACACCAACATGATGCATCAAGTGGAATGTTTCCTCTTAGGTATTCACCGAATGCCACTAGCATATCACCAACGAATAATATTTCAATGACGTCCCTTCTGATTTTTATTGCCTGGCTGATGGAGTTTACCTGTACGACATCACCATTCTTTAGCTTGACAATAGGTCCCTCGATGGAGTCACATGGAACTACACAGTTACCCTTACCTGGCTTTTCAATTTTCATCTGAGTACCGACTGCTAAAAATTCTATGATTTCCATCGTAGCGGGGTGAATTGCCATGGATGCCAGTCCACTGTCACGTGTTCGACCATATCTTAATCTGAAACCTCCCTTAGCTCCAGGGTATGATAATACTGGCCTTCCACCGATAATATCCTCAAGATATTTTGCCTTTTTCTTAGGCTTTGGCTTATTTTCTTCCTTGGAGTCATCTTTCTTCTCACTTTTTGGTGCAGTGAAGTACTCAAGCCAGCTCCATCCGTCAATCTTTAACGTAGCAGCATACTTAAGAATCTTACGGGATTTCTGGATAACACCTTCAGCCACCGCAAGTAATGCTCCTCCCCTGATGTTGTTTGTTTCAACACGTGGAAGATCCCTATTCTGTACCTCAATCTGGTCGGTAGGCTCACCGGTTACCTCTACCGGAATTCCTCTGATGGCAAGTCTTACCTCTTCAGGTGTAGGTGAATACTGGAGATTTGTAACTTCTGACTCGTATAGTTCAACTTCCTCCACATATCTTTCAATCTCATCATCAGTAGGCTTGTACCTGTCATGTCCCTGTGCAATTCTGATGTAATCTCCCAATAGCACTGCAAGTGCTGCGGCAGTACCACCCGCACTTCTGATAGGACCTGCAAAGTAAACACCGAAACATTTGCCTCCATCAGGGTTATCCTTAATTTTTACCTTAGCAATACCTTCCAATGGTGCTGCCACTACTCCTTCCGTGAGTATAGCAAGTGCTGTACGAATAGCACTATCTGCGTTTGCCTCCTGAACTTCATAGTTGTTGTCCTGGCCTGCAACGTCATCCTTTGTAGCAATTTCCTTTGCTATCTGAAAAGCCACTTCTTCACGACTCATTGATTTTTCTAGTTCCTTGATTCTTTTAGCAACTCCTTCAGGACCAACAAGCCCTTCTACACGTTCGGCCAAGTCTTTTGCAAGTGGAATTTCCGGTTCCAGCTCTAAATCCTTTCCCTGTTTTCTAGCTTCTCTTGCTATGGCATATAACTCGTGTGTCTTTTCCTCAAGCATCTGAAAATAGTCCATCTATTTACCTCCCTGTATTGTTAATAATTTGTTATCATGATATTTTTCTACTTAGTATATATTATATTGTATTTCGTATTATTCATTTTTTGTCACAGTATTATATAAAAATTTTTTTACTTCAAAGTACAATATAGTATTATTATTGAATGAAAAATTTATTATAACAATTAACAGTACTTATAAAATTCATGGGGATTATATGTTAGAGACACAATTAAACAAAGAATGGAAAAGGGACTTCTTTGAAATATTTTCAAGGAATGAAAACACAAAAGAGGATTTGGAAAAGGCGGATAAATTAAAATTTGAACACTTTCCACCAGTAATAGCCAGATTTTACAAAGATGTGGAAGATATTGATACAAATGAACTATTTGCTCCAAAAATAAAACTAAGAAAAGCGAAATTATCCACCAATTACAATGACAGCATAATAAAAGTGGACTATGAAAATACCATAAAAACACAGTTGAACGCATTGACCAACCAACAGATAGAAAACCTGAAACAGGAAGATCCAACATTTCTAAAGGATGATGAAAAACAGATAATTGAAGAAGCGGACTTCCCATTCATCAAGCTTATGACACTGGTCTACTCAAAGGATACCGGTGACATGACAGCCGATGATCAAAAGCAATGGAAAAATACGATGAATGAATTCATCAATCAGCAACTCGTATTTTCACTCATAAACACCTACTTTACAATGAAGCTCTACCGAGACAACATTTACACACAAACCTTCCAGACACCATACAATAAACTACACACATGGGACAAATACGCATGCAATCACAGGGGAATATGTCTTACATATGACTTCAAGGAGATATCCGAGATAAATGCTTATCACTTGTCAAAACTATTTCCGGTAGTCTATTCAAGCAAAAAACTATCAAGTGACGACTTTGACCATCCAATCTATAACGCTCACTGTGCAAGCATGGTAAAAGTGGATGATGATATAAACGAAGAAGACAGCGGATGGGAATACATCTACTCCTATAAATATACTGAAAAGGAATACTCACTACTTGACATGATACTTCAGCCTGCATATGAAAAGGTCATGACCTACCCGAAAATAATGGAAATAAACAAAAAGAATTATCTTAAAATGGAAGGAGAATACCTTGAATATGATTATAAAGCAATTATATCAGATGTAGTAACACTAATTGAATCCGATGAAATCTCTGAATTAATAAAGGATGATTTGGAAAACGTATACTCACTGACCGATGATGAAATCGAAGTGGACTTCCTAAAACCAGAAGCAATATATCTGGGACGTGACTTTTCTGAAGATAAGATTGAAGAATACAACAAGCTGGCAAACGAAAATGACGTAAAAATCTTCAAAATCAAAGAAGGAAACGGAATGTTATACAAATCATTAATATAAGTGAGCAGAAATGACCAAAACATCATACATAAAACTGGTGGAATGCTATGAAAAAATAGCATCCACATCCGCACGTCTAGAAAAAAGGGATATAATTGCTGATTTTCTAAAGGATATCAAGGAAAACGACCCTGATAGAATCTATGACATAACTCTCTTATTGCAGGGAAAGATATTTCCTCCGTGGAGCGAAAAAGAGATGGGAATATCTACCCAGCTTATAATAAAGACATTATCCAAGCTTCTTGGAGAAAACACCACTCTTATCGAAAACAAGCTGGCATCCGTCGGGGATATGGGGGAAATAACCGAAGAGTTAGTTGCAAACAATAAACAGGTAACCTTCTTTAAGGTACCGTTGACTGTAGTGAAGGTAATCTCAAACCTCAGAAAGACCGAGGAAATAACAGGAAGCAAATCCCAGAACAAGAAATTGAATTACCTGTTGGAGTTATACACATCAGCCGAGCCGATAGAGGCAAAATATATTACAAGAACAATAACCGAAAGACTACGTATAGGTGTAGGGGAGGGAACCCTTGTTGATGCGATAGCAATAGCATTCAACATGGATAAGCAAATAATAGACAGGGCATACATGCTCTCAAACGACTTAGGAGAAGTGGCAAAAAGAGCTACCGATTCAATTGAATCCGTAAAAAGTCTAACAATCCAACCTGGAAAACCAATCCGTCCTATGCTTGCTCAGCTTAGTCCGGGGATAAGGGAAAGTATTGATGAAATGGAAGAGGTGATGTGTGAGACCAAATATGATGGAATAAGAGTACAAATACATCACTTCGATGGAATAACCAAGATATTCACAAGACGCCTTGAAAACGTAACCAACGCACTGCCTGAAGTAGTAGAATATGTTGAAAGGGCAATAGAGGATGTGGACTTCATAGTGGAAGGAGAGGTAATCGCGACTAAGGATGGAAAGCCAATATCCTTCCAGTACATACTTCAACGGGTAAAAAGAAAATATGACATCGATAAGATGATGGATGAAGTTCCTTTGAAATTATTCCTCTTCGACGTATTATACTATGAAAAGGCAACGGCTGAAGAATCCCTAAGGGATAGACGAAAACTACTTGAAGAAATCGTCACAGAATCAGATGACGTGGAATTAAGTACGATGAAGATAGTAACTCCTGATAATTTTACCGAGGCTGAGGAGTTATTTGATTGGTCTATCGAGTCAGGACATGAAGGAATAATGTTCAAGGACATAAACAGTCCATACTCACCGGGAAAACGTGGAAAGACAATGCTTAAATACAAGCCGATACGTGAAACCCTGGACTGTGTAATAACCGGTGGAATATATGGTAAAGGAAAACGTGCAAAGTTCTTCGGATCATATCTATTGTCACTTTATGATGAGGACAGTGGAGAATACAAGACGCTTGTACACGCCGCGACGGGGATGGATGATGAAATGCTTGCAACTATGACCGAACGGATGCAGGAATACATAATATCAACATCAGAACAGACCGTGGTATTTAAGCCTGCAGTAATCCTTGAGGTAGCCTACAGTGAAATAGTCGAAAGTAACGAATACGAGTCCGGATACTCATTGAGATTCCCTGCAATTAAAAGAGTTCGTGATGATATCGGACTTGATCAGGTGGATACGATTGAAAAACTACATCAAATGCTGGAGTTACAGAACTCCTAGCAAATCCCTTTTTTTTGAAAAATTATAAAAATTGTTTATCCATTTTTCTCATGTAATCTCCGTATTGAATTATGAAAAATTGTCAGTTAATACTTGAGATTAATTTGGATATTAATCTATTTCTTTTAACATTTTTTTAGCATCTAAAAAATACTTAATTCTATTGAAAATTCAATATGAAGTGTTTTGTTGATGTGATTGGTTATTTCATTGCTAAATCTTTAAAAGCATTGATACTTCATCAATGGAACTTATCATCCACATCAGTATATGAAATTCAGGTGGGAATTTTTCATAATATGATTTGATGTCATGATAATTAAAAATGTGATTAATTAAATTTGTGAATCTGAAGAATAAGTAAATATTATTGATGATGAAATACGACTCTTATAAGTTGAGTATCTGATAATTAAAATAATAACATCACATGTATATACCATGAGTAAAATCTAAAATTTTTTAATCCAAAAAAAAATAAGTTAGGGAAATTATTTCCCATAACTCTAGTTAACAGTTAAAACTGCAGTATTTTCAAGTTTATCATAATCGGATGAAATAAATGTAGCTGTGATATTATAATCTTTTGATTTCATATCAGCAGGTAATGTGTATTCCACGCTTACCTGACCATTTACTACTTTAGCATATATAACTTTGCCGTTTTCATCCTTAACTGTTTTACCGTTTATCTTAAAGACTATTTTTCCGGTGTTGATTTGTTTATCTCCATCGGTAATGGTAGCAGTAAGGTTGATTGTTTGTCCTGCAGAAGCTGTAACATTAGCAACTGTAAGTGTTGGTTCTGCTTTTGCAACACTTTCAACAATGCTTTCTGTTGATTTGTTGAATTTGCTGCTTCCTGAATAAATTGCAGTGATGTTTAAATCCTTACCGTTCATATCTGTTGGTACAAGATATTCAGCTGTAGCTACACCATCAGTTACTTTTGCATATATCACTTTACCATTTTCGTCTTTTAGTGTTTTACCGTTAACTTTGAATGTTACTTTACCGTTTGTCACAGTTGAATCATCACTTGCAGTTACGGTAGCTTTGATTGTTGCTACATTGCCTGCAGTTAGGTTAATTGTTTCAATCGTGATTTGGGTATTAGGTTTAACTGTTTTAATTGATATTGTTTCTGTTGCAGGTTTTCCATTGTATGATAATGGTGCGGAAATTGTCACGTCTGTAACGTCTGCAACTGTTTTTATTGAAGCGGTAAATGTTCCGTCTTCTTCGGTAACTGTTTCAACTATTTCATCACCATAAGTTATGGTTAATGTGGTGTCTGCCACTGCGGATGTACCTGCTGTTACTTTACCTGTAATGGTAGTGTTTTCACCTAAAGCCACAACAGTTGATTCTGCGGTAATTGTTGTGTCGGCAGGTTTATTGTTTGATACTGAAGCAGCGTTTGCTGCATCGTCACCGAATAGGTCATTTGCTGCAATGTAGTTGTTTGTTACTGAGGAAGATGCACCGTTAATTGATACTACTGGTGTTTCATCGTTATCTGAGCTTACTGTTACATTGTTGTAGTTGAATGTTACTCTTTGTGAACTTGTCATGTCTACTGCTGTTGTTGGGTTGCTGCTTGTAATGTTAATGTTGTTGTATCTTACATATTCTGTGTAAGTGTTTACTTTGTTTTCTGCTTTGAATGCTGCTGCATTATCCGCGGTTATGGTTATGTTGTTGTATTGCCAGTAGTCCATTCCATAATTTTCTGCTTTTATGGTGTATGCAGTGTTTCCGCTTTGTGTTATTCTATTGTATGAGAAATAAACATTTTCTTTTGCTGCATCATATACTATGGATGTGTCTTCTGCTGTCACATCTATTGTACAGTTTCTGATTTCTGCCACACCATTTACACTTGTAGTTGCTGTTTGGTTTCCTACAAATATTAATGCCGTTGCGTTTTTACCGGATACGGTTATGTTGTCCCTGTTTAGTAATAGGTATACATAACTTGTACCTTGTTCTTGTGTACTGTTTATTGCTACAGCATTCTCACCGGTTACTCTTATTGTACTGTCGTTAATAAATAAGTAGTACTGGTAGTCGTTGTTAAGGTCTGTTACGACGGCAACTTTGTCAACGTTATCTATGATTATACCTGAAAGGTTTGATCTAGGACTTGCATATACTCCGGATGGCCATGTACCGTTAAATACTAGTGTTGTGTTGTATAATACGCAGTCACCTGTATTGTATAGGTTTACAGGTCTGTTGAATATCATGTCCTTACCGGTTATGTCTGATCCGATACCGAGTATGTCTGAAACTATTTCTTCTTTTAGTACTCCGTTTTCATCGAAGAAGTTGGAGTAATTTTCTTCTGTAATCACCTTAATTGATGGGGTGTTGTTTACGAGTATTGCATCGGTAGCATCTGTTACTACAGCGTCATCTCCACCGATTGTGTTGTATAAGTTGAAGTAGTTGTTGGATACGTTGATGTTTGTAGCATTGTCTAATATTATTCCTTTACCTGCGGTGGAGTTCCAACTGTTTAGGTATAATTGTATTCCATCCACATTGTTTGCTAATACAAATGCTGAGTTTTCATTGTCATCTTCTTTGTTGTTGTAGTTTATTCCATATAATACTGTGTTGTTTGAGTTTGTAACATTAACTAATGTGTTTTGTTGACCTTCCATTACGAATGTTGCGTTACCTATGAGTGTACCGTTTATTCCTTCAAGTTGGAATCCTACAGCGTTTGCACCTTCAATGCCCTGTAAGTATATTTTGGATAAGTTGTTGTTGTTTATGCCGTTACCGCCCATATTACTTACGTAAGCACCATATGCAGTGTCACCAGCTGTAGCATAGATGTATCCTGCTAGGGTGTTGTCAGAGGATTGTCCTGATAACTGTAATCCATATGCATAGTTGTCACTTGTAGCGTTAATCCAGGTCATACTTGATGAAGTGTCTTTTACACCTATCATGTTAACTCCATAGGAGTATCCTGTATTTACACTTGAAGCGTTTATTCTTACATTATATAATGTGTTACCAGTTAATATAATGTTTGGATTTCCTGATTGTATATCTATACCATATATACTACTGTAAGCTTCGGAATTATCTTTAGCTCTGATTGTAATGTTTGTAAGGTTTATGTAGTTATCGGATGATCTTACTGCTATTGCAATTGTATTTCCAAGTCCAACCCATGTACCATCTACTTCTACCCATTGACTTGCAACATCTTTTGCATCAATGGTTATTGACACGTTTTGTAATTTGTTGGCATCACTTGCAAGTACTATTGCATTGATTTTACTGTCGGTGTCAATGATTACTTTGCTTCTTGTCATCTTTGATGCTACTGATGAGTTAAATAATACTGCATATTCATTTGATACATTCATATTGTTGATTGTCACGTTATCCAGTAATATCTGTGCATCACCTATTATTGAAACTGAAGCATTGTTTAATACAGCATTTACTCCTACAACTGTTAGTTTTCCTGTGTTGAATGTGAAGTTCTTATTGTTGAATGCATCGATAATGTTCACTTTACTTCCCGGCTGGAACTTATCTGCTATTTCCACACCATTTTCATCAAAGTACTCTGAGTAGGTTTCATCTGTAATGTTATAAGTTTCTACTTTTGGTAGATTGTCTGCTATGATATTATTTGTATTTACACTTATTGAGAACTCACCGTCTCCACTGTTTGCATATAGAGTGTTGTTTACAATTGTATTATTGGTTCCTGCATTTGTACCTTGTACTGCATAGTCTTTTGTAGTGTTAACTGTGTTGTTTTCTATGGTGTTGTTTTTTCCAGTTATGTATATGTTGTTGTTTAATGTGTTGTTTCT
This sequence comes from Methanosphaera sp. SHI613, assembly GCA_003266145.1. Taxonomy (GTDB): domain Archaea; phylum Methanobacteriota; class Methanobacteria; order Methanobacteriales; family Methanobacteriaceae; genus Methanosphaera. The sequence continues at coordinate 6,408 of MVJJ01000092.1, read as the reverse complement.
GATTGTTGCATTGTTTGCCGTGTATATACCATATCCATACTTGTCATCCGGTACGTCGATTGTGTTGTTTTCAATTAGTAATTGAACACCACCAAGGTTGTATATTCCCCATGATGGTTTGGTTGTTGATGACATTGATGTTGTAAGGGTTGATGGTTGCATATCAATAAATTGATTGTTTGCAATTATCTGTGAGTATTCATTTTTTGCACCTGATGTAATGTATACACCTGTAGAGTGGTTGAATGTATTGTTTATGATTCTTGAATTTACTTTACCATATGTAATGTCAACGTGTTCGTTGTCCTCAAAGGTACAACCTTCAACGTGTAATAATAATCCTTCAGTATCATATGCAATATTGAAGTCTGCATTACCCGTGTTTGCATATATTGATGGACCATTCTTATATGTACTTGTACCGTCATATCCTATGTTGTTTGCAAAGTAGGTGTTGTATACATACATTGTCTTATCGGTTGTTACACTACCCCAACGTGCTATGTTATTGGTTACAAATGAATTGTTTATAACTGCTGTTGCATTGTTATATACTGCTGCTCCAAAGTTACCTGTTGTTGTTGATTTAAGGTTACTGTCGAAGGTACAGTTGTCAACATATAATGTTGCACTTGGATTGAATTTTTTGTAACCGTTTCTTATACCTGCTCCACAACCTGCTGAGTTATGATAGAAGTACATGTTTGTTGCCTTAAGATTAGCATAGTTATCTATGGTTGCACTGTAACATGCGGCAATACTACTTCCACTGGATGAGTAACAGTTCTGTATTTTAAAGTTGTCCACTACAAATGATCCGTTACCTGCGGTTATGTTCATAAACCAGTTTCCGGTAGTGTTTACCCATGGCCACCAAGTATCTGAACTATCCCATACCCATCCAGGGTTTGGATTTATTGTATAGTTTAGTTCACCATCTATGATTGTTTTATCTGTACCGTCTCCGAGGAAGTTTATGAAGTAGTCACCGTTTACTGTAAGGTTGGTGTTACCTACGCCACTGTATGTTCCTTCCTTGATGTGTATGTTATATACATTGTCGGCGGTTGTCTTATCTATTGCTGCACCAATTGTTTTAAATGGTGTTTCCTGTGAACCATCGTTTTCATCTGAACCTGTTGAGTCAGATACGTAGTAATCTACGCTTGTTTCCGGTTCTGATTTAACATTCTTATTATTTTTTTCTACACTTTTAATGTTATTATTATCAACTTTAACAGTATCTTGTGTATCTGCCACGGTATTATCTATTGATGTACCGGTAGCAGTTGTTTGTTCGACTGTTATGTTACCCGTGGTGTCTGCAGCGGATATTGCTGAGATACCAACAAGCAATACTATTAAAGAAGCTAATAAAAACATGATCTTATAATTTCTATTCATATTTTTTTTAACTCCATAAATTGCATCATATTAACTTTCATTGTAATAATACACTATTAAAAATTATATTAAAGTATTCTTTTAATAATTTAAAATTAAGTTAATATGACATTACATATGTAATTACTCATATTTAAAAATTAGTAACTTGATAAAAAAATGTAAAAATTAATCAATGAATTAATGGGATGATATAGTCTTCAATAGACATATCATTTATACTGTAGATAATGAATTGAAAGATAAACGATTTTTTTCAAATAAAACATGGACCTGTAATATATTTCAACGTGAAGTGATAAAAAGTAATACTTATTCGATAATAAGAATATGTGAGGTGTACAATATCTTTTTAGTTTAGATAAGAATGTCCGAATTTTGACCAAAAATATGTACTAACTTATTTTCTTATTTAATCATTTTAAATCATTCTATTTTTAAGTAAACTTCTTAATATTTCTTATTTTCTTATTTCCATAAAACATATGTAATACTTTTAAATCTATTTTTATTATTATTTCGTAGTTTTTACTATTTTTCTTTGTTTTAATCTTTTATTTTTATTATTATTTTATAATTAAGTATTTATATTATTAATTCTATATTTTTAATTAGTTATAATTAAATTAAATAGTATATAATTAGTTATACATAAATTTATAGTTTTTTTATTAGAATTAGATTATATGGATTTTGTTATATTCTTTTTATTTGATTTAAAGTAATTTTAGTATTAATTTTTCGCGTGATGATGGTTTATGATTTCTAAGAAGTTTGATGAATCTTTGAAAAATTTTGTGGAAAGACGTTATATCGAGGATATTGATGAAGATCATGTTGTGTTTTTTGTGATGTTCTTTGTAGAAATGTATTGTAGCTCGATTTATGAAGCTTTTGAATGTAAAGAGCGTGGTAGGCCACGTTTGGATGCTAAGAAAATGTTGACTTTAATATTATATTGTCATGTGATTAAACAGTTTTCTCCTGGAGATATATCAGAGTTTACGAAGACTGATTCGGTGTTTAAGTTGATTATGGAGGGTGTTAGTGTTTCGCGTACTAGTGTCCGGCGTTATAGGGAATATTTTCGGAATTATTATCAGGAAATTCTATCTAAAACACTGTTGTTTGCATATGATTATGGTATAACCTGTTTTAATCGGGTTGCTATTGATGGTACTATATTAAAGGCGTGTAATGCTCCTTTTAATTATATTACAAAGAAAGATTTAAGAAGACTGTTAATAATTCTTAAAAATGAGCGATATGGAAGTAATGAGGTTGCTTTACTCAAAAAGCCTGCACAAAAATTTTATTATAACAAGAACATGACTGTTGAACAAAAGATAATGTTTCTAGAGGAAGCAAAATCCAAATGCGGATATATGGTAAAAAGAAAATACCATTATATGATCCGGATGCACGTTGGATGTTGAATAAGAAGAAAAAGAAGCAAATTTCATATAATATTCAAACTTGTGTTGATACAACGTCACAGTTATTTTTAAGCATTTATGCATCACAGAATGCTACAGATCACTATGAACTACCACCAACACTACAAAGAGCAATAGAAAACAGTCTAGAAAAACCAGAAGAAGTATTAGCCGATGCAGGATACAACACCGAAACCACATTCTCATTCCTAAAAGAAGAAAACATAGAAGGATACATTTACAACGCAACACAATCCAGAATAGACAAAGGCAAAATAAGAACCAACCCTTTTAGTTTAGACAACGTAAAAATACATTACGAGGAAAACTACATAGAATGCTTCATGGGATACCCACTCTTCAACGAATACACATACATCGTTCATGATGAAAAGAAAACAGCCAAAGGACTACCTGACGAAACCAAGAGAATATACGTTAATACAGAAGCCTGCCGTGACTGTCCACTACAAGAAGAATGTTTAACAGAAAAACAACACCATAAAACATACACAATCTACGGATCACCAGAAAAAAGAGAAATGATAACCAAAATGCAAGAAAAAAACGCGAAAAAAATATACAAACAACGAGCACCCACAGTAGAATCACCATTCGGCACATTAAAACAATTCTACCACCTAGACACAATATTCTACAGAGGACGAGAAAAAAATAGAAAACATACTACAACTCTATGCAACCGCCTACAACCTAAAGAAAATCTTCGAAACACTAAAAACAACACTTAAAGAAGATAAAAGATACATAACATTCATCCAAAATACAATAAACAAATATAAAACAACCTAAAAAAATACTAACCTCCCTCCTCATAATAATGGAAAAACCCCAAACAACACACCATCCCCCACGCACACCAAAAAACACTACAAAAGTATAAATAACAATAACAATAAAACATTATTACGCGAAAAATTAATGAACTAAAATAATGGTTTTCCACAAAATTCCATCATTTTAGAAATCATACTACAAAATACCTCTAACCTTCAAAAAAAGAACTTATTTTAAACAAATACTTAAAAAATAGATTTATAAACAACAATTAAATGATATTCATAATTAAAAAAAGTTAAATTAGAATCTACGACCTTAAATAATTTAGGTCAAAACTCGTCTATAGTTAAAAAAAAATAATAAATATTAAATAAATATATATAGTCATATGTTTATGATGTGATGTTTAAGGAAGTAATTACTATGAAATCTTTAAATGAAATAAAAAATAATAAGGATTTTAATCATAACTTGGAAATTGTTAATTATTCATCTTCAATATTTAGTAAAATAGTTGATTTTAATAATAAAGTTCTTGATGCATTTAATAAGTTGGAAGAGGATGGTTGTACTGTTTATTCAGAAGATTATGAATATATTAATGAACTTAATTATTCTGCATATAAGAAATTAAATGTTGAAACTTATCAGGAATATTCCAAAATAGTTGGTGCTATAGGAATTAGTGAAATATTAGTCAATCAGGGTATCGAAGATAATGATGTTGAATGTTTAACAGAAGGATTATATACGTTAGGTCAGATTTTAAATGAATTAAACGTGTTTGATAAAGAAGATAATTATGTTGGATTTTAATTATAGAAGGTAGTGTCTGTGAATATACTTATTGAAGAAAATAATAATAATCTGAAATCCAAGGAAAAATTTGAGAAAGATTATTATTTAAACAAGTTAATTAACTATGCTATTAATTATGCAAGTGTTTCTGGATTGAACACTTTTATAAATGTCATGTTTTATTTAAAAAATATGAAGGATTATGATAATCAATTTTATTTATTTAATATGACTTATCCAGAGTCTATTTGTGAAATAGAACAAATATATAGATTGTTCATAACATGGTTACCATTTGAAAAATATGATTTGGGTGAATTAAGAGGTAATTTTTTAGAATTATTATCATATAATATATTAAATAATCAATATGCTGAATGTAGTATTTATAGAGAATCAAGAGTACGTATTGTGGATTATATTAGCCATACATGGGATATAATAGTAGATGATGATGAATTATATTTATATGAATGTAAGTTTTCTTATCAATCACTTAGAAGAAAACATATAGATCAAATGATTGCTTTAATGAACAAATTAAATGATTTAAATCATAAAGTAATACTAGTTTTTTATACACCACGAGAAAAGATAAATCGAAGATTAAAATATTTACAGTTTAATACTAAAGAGACGAAGTATGCTGAGATGATAAATAGATTTAATATAATTGATTTGGAAGATTTTAGTAGAGGAAATCCTTTTTTAATGGATTGAATTTAATGATAAATATTCTCTAAATCTCAATAACAAATATTTAATATATTTGATATTTTTAATCATTCCATTTTCGTATTTTAATTAAATCTAACCTCTCTCAATACAATATTTTATTTTTATTTCGTTATAGGCATGCATAGCGAAGAATAAAATATAATTTTTAATATTATCTATTATGAAAAACTGATAAAAACTAGTTCTATAAAAAAAGTGGTATAAAATGAAGAGTTATATAACTCTCCATTTGATATTTTAACTGTTATGTTGTAAAAGTTAAAGTTTCAGTTGCTACAAGTTTATCATAACCAGATGCAATGAAAGTAGCAGTTACAGTGTAGTTACCTGCTTTGTATGTTTCAGGTAATGTGTAATCAACACTTACTGTACCGTTGGTTACTTTTGCATAGATTACTTTACCATTAGCATCCTAAACAGTATTACCGTTGATCTTGAATACTATTTCATATTTTTTAAATTTTTTTGTCTGTTAATTTTCAATGACTTAAAAGATGTATTTGGTAAGGAATATTATTTTGATTAAAGTTTTCTATTGAAATGATGTTGATATTATGTAGTATTGAATCATACTTTGATTGGGTTGTATTCTCTTTTAAATTTATTAATTTGTCTTTTATAATAGTTTTTTCATCATAAGATACTAGAAATATATAAGAATTTGGTAATTTGTTGAAAGAACTTATCATTTGGTTTAAATGCTTTCTTTTTAATACGTTAGAAGAAAATTTAGCTTCAAGTAAGTTAATGGAGTTATTTAATTTTAGTATTATATCCCATGTGTGACTGGTGTATTTGCCAAGAATTATGTTTACTTCTTTATAAATTTCTCCTTTTCCTTTTTTATTTAGTAATTTATATGTCAATATTTCTAGAAAAGTTCCTCGTAATTCTCCAAGATTGTATTTTTCGAAGGCATTCCATTCTATGAATATATTGTAAATTTTCATTACTAATTCTATTGAGTTCTCATTTACTGTTAAAATAAGGGGTAAGTATTTCTTATATTCATCTAAACTTTTTAAATAGAACATGTCCCTAACATATTCATGTATTTCAGAATAATCTTCTATTTCAACTAGTATGTTGATTAAACTATTAAGGTAGGGGTCTTCATAAAACGATTTTTAGCTTTTAAGTTATTGTTTTCTTTTATTATAAAATTATCCACATTATATTACCCTAGTTTATTTTAAAAATATGTTTAATGTTGCTGTTGAATCTGAGGTTG
>MVJJ01000163.1 GCA_003266145.1 Methanosphaera sp. SHI613 | reverse complement strand
AATAGAAATAATATAAAAAGGAAGTTTAACATGTTTAAAACGATGATTACACCACGTATTGGAGATACTGATGCTCTTAGACACATAAACAATAATGCACTACCCATATGGTTTGAGACAGCACGTAATCCAGTATTTAAGATATTTAATCCGACACTTGAATTAACATATAAGAAATGGAACCTTATCATGGTTCATTGTGACTTCAATTACCTGAAGCAGATATACTTCGGATATGACGTGGAAATCCGGACATATGTTACAAAGATAGGTAAGACTTCACTGACACTTACTCATGAAGCATGGCAGAATGGAAAACTGCGTGCCAACGGTACCTGCACTATGGTATACTTTGACTTTATTAAACAAAGCAGCGTAGTCATAGCAGAGGACATTAGAGAAAAGCTAAAAGAGCATTATATTACAAAGGAAGACCTGGAAAACAGTAATAAAAAGGAGATGAAAGAAAATAAAAACAATAAAGAGAGTGTGGATTATATAGAATCGGACTTATAATCCCACATAAAAAGGTAAAGTTGTAATTGTGTTGGTTACAACTACATCTGATTTCCCATGATAAAGTTTATTATATCCTCCGATGAGGACCTGTTTACTACTGATAGGTAAGGGTCTTCTGATTTTTGTTTTATTACAAGTATATCCGATACGTTTCCCTCGGTTATGCTTATATCCTTACCGAGTATTTTGAAACCGTTTATTGTTGCCATCTTTAGTATGTCTCTTGCTGTTATCTTATTTTGATATGTTCCACGCATTGCCTTGAGGGTGTATTCCATTTCACGGAACATATCCGGCTTATTGAACATTACGTTATCGGTTCCCAGTGCAACGTCGAGTCCCACTTCATTATACACGGATACAGGTGGTATTCCAGTGGCCAGCATTCCGTTTGATCGTGGGCATGCTATGATGAATGGACTGTTTTCCATTAGCAAATCCAAGTCCTGCAGTACAGGTTGTGTTGCATGTACTATTGTGGTAAATCCTGCTCGGAGTGCTCTTTCTATTTCTGTTTGATTTGTTAGCTGTATGGATTTTTCCTGCAGGTCATAATATTCTGCAACATGTATTACTGCAAGTTTATCTTCATCGTTGCATACCTGTGCTATTTGCATCATGATTTCCGTATCCACGTCCTGAACTCCGCTTAAGCCTACTCCGTCACAGTATTGTAGTAGTTCTCTTGTCAGGAGTCTTGCCTGTTCGGGTGTTGTTGAAGGGTCATAGTATTCGTTGCATCTGCCGAGTATGCATGCGTTTATCGGTAGGTCATAGACTGCTTTTTTAAGTAATTTTACCCCTTCTATTCCGCCTTCCCTAAAATCGATGAATGTTGATATTCCTGAGTAAAGCATTTCTTTTGCTTCCTCATGCATGGCATCAACCAGTTGCTTGTCATCTGCCTCATTTAGTTTTCTGTGTTTGAGTCCGTGAGGTGGCTCTACCAGTTCACTTATAGTTAATCCGTCTCCTTCATCTTTCAGTATAGAGTCCGCGATGTGAGTATGTGCATTTAGGAATGCAGGCATCACAATACAATCGGTAGCATCGATTATTTCACCACTTTCATCATTAGGTGATAGTTTAATTATACGTCCTTCATCGTTTATGATGACATTTGTTTTAACTGCTTGGAGATTAAAACCGCATAGTACCAAACCATTTTTTATAGTTATCATAAAAATCATCCTCCAGTATATATAAGTAAAAATAGCAATATTTCCATAAAAATTCAAAAAGGTTAATATAAAAAAAAGTAAATTTAGGAGTTTAAAATAAATCTATAAAGCATATTCGTTTAAGGATTTAACGTTAAGTTCTCCGATAGATGCTTCTTCAATTGCCTTAAGTACTGCATTAGCACCTGCAATTGTAGTCACATACGGAATACCTAATTCAATGGCTAATCTTCTTATAATATATCCATCATCAGCTGATTGTTTACCTGATGGAGTGTTTATAACAAATGCGACTTCACCATTAATCATGGCATCACGGATATTTGGTGATCCTTGACTTACCTTTCTGATTACATCGATTTCAACATCTGGTGCTGCTTCAGCGGTACCTTTTGTTGCAATTAAATCAAAGCCTAATTCTTTTGCCTTAGCTGCTATGTCAGCAATTTTTGGTTTATCCATGTCACGTACGCTTAAGAATATTTTACCTTCTGTCGGTAGGTTCATATTTGCAGATAGCTGTGCCTTGTAATATGCAAGTCCAAAGTTCTTATCGATACCCATTGTTTCTCCTGTGGATTTCATTTCCGGTCCTAGTACGGAGTCTGCATCAGGGATTTTAATGAATGGGAATACTGATTCTTTTACTGCCACATGTTCGATGTCTGAGTAGTTTACTAAATCGAAGTCTGATAATTTAGCACCTAACATTATCTTGGTAGCTATTTTTGCTATTGGTATTCCTATTGCTTTACTTACAAATGGAACTGTACGACTTGCTCTTGGGTTTGCTTCAATGATGTACAGTTTTGGTTCAGGATCCATTTTTATAGCATATTGGATGTTTATTAATCCGACTACTCCTAATTTTAATGCGAGTTTTTTAGTGTAGTCTTCAACTTGATTGATGATTTCCTGTGATACAGATTGTGGTGGAATTACACATGCTGAATCACCGGAGTGGATACCTGCTTCTTCGATGTGTTCCATTATACCACATACATATACGTCGTCACCATCACATAAAGCGTCCACATCCAATTCTATGGAGTCTTCTAGGAATTTGTCTACAAGGATTGGATGTTCTTTTGATACTTTAACTGCTTCTTTCATGTATTCTTCCAGTTCATTGTCATCGTAGACTATTTCCATTGCACGTCCACCGAGAACATATGATGGTCTTACAAGTACAGGGAAACCGATTGAATGAGCTGCAGCTCTTGCTTCATCTAAGGAGTTTGCTATTCCATAGTCTGCTTGTGGTATTTCTAATTCATTGAGTACTTCAGTGAACTGTTCTCTATCTTCTACCATGTCAATACTTTCAAATGGTGTACCCATGATTGGTACTCCTGCATTGTTTAGGCTTTCTGCGAGGTTGATTGATGTTTGTCCACCAAATTGTACTATGACACCTTCTGGTTTTTCTTGTTCTATTACTGATAGTACATCTTCTTTGGTTAATGGTTCAAAGTATAATTTATCGGAAATGTCATAATCAGTACTTACTGTTTCGGGGTTGTTGTTTATAAGTATTGTTTTTACATTTTCATCTTTTAGGGCTAATGCTGCATGTACACAACAGTAATCGAATTCTATTCCTTGACCAATTCTTATTGGACCTGCACCTAATACTGCAATTTTCTTTTCGTTACCTGCTTCTAATTGTGATGGGGAGTCATATGTTCCATAGTAATATGGTGTTTTTGCTTCAAATTCACCTGCACATGTATCTACCATTTTATATTCCGGTGTTAGGTTTATGTCATGGCGTAATTTGGAAACTTCATCTTCAGTAGTGTCCAATAGTTGAGCTAATCTTTTATCTGAGAATCCGTATTGTTTGATTTTTCTGAAGGTGTATTCATCTTTGAGTATGTCTAATCCTTCTTCTTTAATTTTTTCTTCACAATCGGCTATATTTTTTATTTTGTTTATGAAAAATGGGCTGATTTTTGTTATTTCAGCTAATTCTTCAACATCTCTTCCATCCTTTAATGCTGAGTATATTTGGAAGAATCTTTGATCGGTTGCATGTTCCAATTCATAATCTGTATATTCTACGTATTCAAATGCATCCTGATCTATATCCAGTGATCTAAGTGATTTTTGTAATGCTTCTTCAATGGTTCTTCCTATTGCCATTACTTCACCGGTTGATTGCATCTGTACACCTAATTCACCGGAGCTTTCTTTGAATTTGTCAAACGGCCATCTTGGCACTTTTGCAATTACATAGTCAACTGCTGGTTCAAATGATGCAGGTGTTTCCTTGGTTATGTCATTTCTGATTTCATCAAGTGTCATACCTAATGCTATTTTAGAGGATACCTTTGCAATTGAATAACCTGTTGCTTTACTTGCAAGTGCACTACTTCTACTTACCCTTGGGTTTACTTCAATTACTTTGTATTCTCTTGTTTCAGGGTGTAGTGCAAATTGAATGTTACATCCACCGCGTATACCAAGAGCTCTTATGATTTTTATTGAAGCGTTTCTTAGTTTTTGACAATCCTCATCGGATAATGTTTGGGTAGGTGCAACTACCACACTTTCTCCTGTGTGTATTCCCATTGCATCTATGTTTTCCATGTTACATACGATGATACATGAATCGTTTTTGTCACGCATTACTTCATATTCTATTTCCTGCCAACCAAGAACTGATTCGTCGATTAGTACTTGGTTGTTGAAACTCATATCTAAACCGTGAGTAACGATTTCTTCAAATTCCTTTTTATTGTTGGCTATACCTCCACCGGTACCACCAAGGGTAAATCCTGGTCTTACGATGACAGGATAACCAATATCTTCCACTGCTTCAAATGCTTCTTCCAATGAATTTACTGCATGACATTTTGGTATAGGTTCATTTAATTTATCCATGAATTCTGCAAATAAATCCCTGTCTTCCACATCCTTAATTGTTTGGATTGGTGAACCTAAGACTTGAATGTCATCAAGAACGCCCATTTTATCCAAGTCAACTGCGATGTTTAAACCTGTCTGTCCACCCATGGTAGGTAGAATTGCATCGACTTTTTCTTTTTCTATAATCTTTGCAACGATTTCAGCTGTTAACGGTTCTACATATACTTTGTCTGCAGAATCTATATCGGTCTGTATTGTTGCTGGATTACTGTTTACAAGAATTGTTTCTACGCCTTCTTCCCGTAATGATTTACATGCTTGTGAACCAGAATAATCAAACTCAGCTGCTTGTCCGATTTGTATTGGTCCTGAACCAATAATTAATACTTTATTAATGTTTTCATCCTTTGGCATTGTTTAAACTCCTAAAAAAATAGTATAATTAATTCTTTTTATTATTTTTAATTTCTTCTACAAATTTGTCAAAGAATTCTCTTGTATCATGAGGACCAGGTCCTGCTTCTGGATGATATTGGATACATGATATTGGTAATTCTTTATGAACGATTGCTTCAGGTGTACCATCATTTAGATTGATTTGAGTTATCTCTAAATCAGTATCCTTAATTGACTCCGGATCAATTGAGAAACTATGATTCTGTGATGTTATGTATACTTGTCCTGTAGCTAAGTCTTTTACTGGCTGATTTGAACCACGATGTCCAAATTTCATTTTGTAAATCTTAGCACCGAATGCTAATGCAATTATCTGTTGACCTAAACATATTCCTGCTATAGGCATCTTGGTAGATAATTCCCTTATTGTATCTTGGATTTTATCCACATTTTCCGGATTTCCAGGACCACTGGATACTAATACTCCATCTATATCCATATCCATGATTTCTTCAGCGCTGGTATCTGCAGGTAGTACCACTACACCTACGTCCTCATAGATAAGATTTGTTAGGATATTCTTTTTAACTCCACAATCCAATACTGCAACATTGTAGTCTTTTTTATCAGTAATGTATTTAGGTTCTTTTGTAGTGATTTTGTCAACTAAGTACATGTCTTCTATACCTGGTTGTTCTGCCACTATTTTAAGTAATTCCTCATCAGCAATATCCTTGTTTGCTACTGCTGCTTTCATGGAACCTACTTCTCTGATTTTTATTGTTAATGCACGAGTATCAATTCCACTTATTCCAGGTACATCATTATCTTTTAAAAAGTCAGATAGTGATTGTTCACTTTTTGGATGACAAGGTTCATCACATACTTGTCTTACAATATATGCTTCTGCTTTTATATCATCAGATTGATACCAATCTTTAGAAACACCATAATTTCCTTCTAACGGATATGTTGACATTAATATTTGACCTTTAAATGAAGGATCGGTTAATGCTGCAACATAACCTGCCATAGAGGTTGAAAATACAATTTCTCCAGTTTTGATAGTTTCTGCTCCAAAACCCTCACCTATGAGAATTGTACCATCTTCCAATGCTAATTTTGCAGTCTTTACCACGTTTTAACCCCGATTATTATTTATATATTATTAAGATTATGAATTATTCAAAAAAAGAATAATTTTTTATCCAAATAAATCAATTTTATTTTTAACAGTTAGATAAATAAACAATTAAAATAAAATGCATAGCGTTTCAACAGGCAATTAAATTATTGCCGGCAAACTACCATTTATTTATTAAATAAAATTTTTTAAAAATTTTTTTACAGCAAATCATACTATATAAACAAAATTTACTCTTAATAAACATTCTCCCCTTAAATAAAAATTATTTAAAGGCTATAAGTTCAAAGTTTCAAAAAATATAGCTAAAAAACCATTATTGAATATAAATTTTCAGCATTCTATTTAATGTTCATTCCTAATAATATTATATAGTAATTAATAATAAAAAAATTTATCTATAATTATTATAGAATAAAAGGAAAAAATTGAAAAAAATAAAAGGAGTTTAAATATTCATTTATCAAAAGAGAACAGTTTTGAAAACAACATTAATTATTTGTGATGGTATATCTCATTATTATACCATCTTCACCATCACTATAATACTTTTTGCAATACTTGACCTGTTTAAAACCCCACTTGAGATAAAATTTTCTTGCGAGGATATTTGATTTTCTGACTTCTAGATTTACCAAAGGGATATCGTTTCTTTTGAGGATATCCACCGCATTCTCCAGTAGCATGGAGCCTATTTTCATACTTCTGAACCTTTCATCAACAGCTATGGCGATTATATGCCCTATCCCCTCCCGAATCCAAAAGATAATATAACCTACGACAGACCGGCCAACCTGAGCCACCAGAAAACCTGCTCCCTTATTATATAAATCAAGAATAATACCCACAGGATACGGATCGTCAAATGATTGAAATTGAATCCTCAATACATCGTCCAAGTCACTGATTTGAAAATTTCTAATATCCACAGCCAAACACGTTCCTAATTCTTATACTCTAATTATAACTTTATTAAAAAATATATATAATACTATTATCAAAAAATATCTGAAGGACAAGGCGATACTATGAATGGAGTATGGGATAGATTTGCAGAATATATAATAAGCAATTATGGTGATGCATCACTGATTGTTGAGGTTGGTGTGGGAAACATATTGGAACCGAGCAGTATATTGAAGGAAAAATTGGAAGATTGCACGATAAAATGTACAGATATTTATCCAAGCAATGATGAGATTATTAAGGATGACATAACAAATCCCAACTATGAAATCTATGAAAATGCTGATTTGATTTATTCAATCAGACCTCCAGAGGAATTGCAAAAATCCATCTCTGATGTCGCGGCAAGTGTTGAATGTGACTGTATTCTAAAACCTTTTTCATCAGAGGCATTATCGTTTAAAATAAGACCCAAGTTTAAATTGATAAATTATAAAAAAGAAGTGTTTTATTTGATGAAAAGACAAGTGCTTTAAAATATATCCTTTTCATGCATTAAAAAATACTTTTTTTCCTTAATTTTTATATCATTTACTTTTTTTACAAGTTTTTTTATTACATTGATGTCTATAATCATTTGAGAGTTATTGCTAACTAAGTCTTAATACGGAATATTTTCCATATTGATTGGTTATGGAAAAAAACATAAAGCCAAAATCAAGAAAATCTTAGCATAGATTAAATAAATTCAAAGAATATATAGATATATAATGAAAAAATAAAACGAGAGTGTTAAAATGAGATATATGGTAATGTCCGGTACATCTGATGCAACCAAAGTAATTAAATTTCTACATGAAGATGAAAATAATTATATTATCGCAACGACAGTCACAGACTATGGAGCAGAAATAGCAAAATCTGCAGGTGCAAATGAAGTTATATCAAAGGCACTTAAGGAGGAAGATTTTGTAAAAGTAATTAATGAAAAAAATATTGAAACACTAATTGATGCTACTCATCCATTTGCATCAGTAGCAACAGAAACGGCAATTGCAAGTTGTCAAAAAGCAGGCATACGATACATCAGATATGAAAGGGCATCAACTATCCTACCTGAATCTGACTTGATAATAAAGGTAGCCACATTTGAAGAGGGAGCAAAAAAAGCAAAGGAATTATTGGTAAATGAAGAAGACAAACTCATGCACCTGGCAGGAGTAATGAGATTAGCAACCACAGTCAATGAAATAGATGCCAATAAAGTAGTGGCAAGAGTTCTTCCAAACAACTTCAGCATCACAAAAACTTTGGAAACCGGAGTTCCGGCAGAAAACATCATAGCTATGCAGGGAACATACAGCAAGGAACTAAACATGGCATTGATGAAGGAATACAACGTATCTGCAATAATAACCAAAGAAAGCGGCGAAAGCGGTGGAGCGGAAACAAAAATTAACGCAGCCTTAGAATTGAACATACCTGTCATCCTAGTGTTAAGACCTGAGATAAAGGAATTGGAAAATCATAGCGTCGTACGTTCAATAGATGAACTGAAAGAAATAATATGATTAAACAACATAACCTCCCAAACTTTTTTTTAATAAAATAGAATCATTGATTTTTGAGAAGATTACCCTCCATAGTTATGGATTGATTAAATTAAATAATTAAGATGTAACGGCAAAATAAAAAGAAATAAAAAATTAGAATATCAATTAAGAAAAAAAGGTTTAATAAAAGTTAGCCTCAGATCGCCCATCATTCATCATCATATCAGAGCTCATAGGGTTCATCACTGGCTAAAAAAGGGATAGTTATAAATGGATTATAACTTATCCGAACATTACTCCATCTGTGGATTCCTGGTTTTTGTTTTTATTAAGTACCTTGTCCATTGCCTGTTCAAAGTGTTCACGTGATACGCTGTACTGTTCATCACGTATAGCAAACATACCTGCTTCGGTACATATGGCCTTTAGGTCTGCACCTGATGCATGTTTTGCTTCATGAGCGATATGTTCAAGGTTGACATCGACATCCAAGGTCATGTTTCTTGAATGTATTTTAAGGATTTCCAGTTTTCCTTCTTCATCAGGAGTTGGAACTTCTATTATACGGTCGAAACGTCCAGGTCTGACTAATGCAGGATCCAATATATCCGGCCTGTTTGTGGCAGCTATGATTCCCACATCTCCTCTTGCTTCAAATCCATCCATTTCAGCTAGAAGCTGCATGAGTGTTCTTTGAACTTCACGGTCTCCGCTTGTTGAACCTTGTAATCTTTTTGCTGCAATTGCATCTATTTCATCAATAAATATTATTGCAGGAGCTTTTTCTTTTGCAAGCTCGAATACTCCACGTACTAAACGGGAACCTTCTCCAATATATTTTTTAACGAATTCTGATGCTACAATCTTGATGAATGTTGCATTGGTTTCATGTGCAACAGCCTTTGCAAGTAATGTTTTACCTGTTCCAGGTGGTCCATAGAACAATACACCCTTAGGTGGAGTTATACCCACTTTCTCAAATATTTCCGGATTTTTAAGTGGTAATTCAACTGTTTCTATGGTTTCTCTTATTTGTTCCTTAAGTCCACCTATCTTATCATAGGTTATATCAGGTTTTTCTTCGATTTCCATTCCTGATACAAGTGGATCTTTTTCTGATGTGATTACTTCTACGATACTGAATGTTTGTTGATTTAGAGCAACTCTTGCACCGATTTCCATTTTTGAAGCATCCTTATCAGAGTATTTTAATAAGAATGATGGTCCTGTACTACTTTTTACTACTGTTTTGTTGTCATCTAATAATTCAGATACAGTGGCCAATACAAGAGGTGGCGTTCTAAACCTGTTAATCTCACTTTTTAATGATTTAACTTCCCTATCTAAACGTAAATTTTCATTTTCAAGTAATACTTTGTCTTTTTCGAGTTTTCTTACCTCCCATGTTAAATTACGTTCGATAGTTTCGTGTTTATCTATTAAATCAGAAATTTCCTGATCCCTATTTGTTGTATTTACTGGACTAACTTCATCCATGTATTTAACCTCCTATCAGTTATATGGGGTTTAATTTCGTTGAATTAATTATTTATTCATTAGTCTTTCTACTGTTTTTTCAATTATTATAAATTTACATTTTCAAACTACTACATTATATTTTATTGTACTTCTTAATATTAATAATATCGCATTTAAATACTAAAAGTAATTAAAATTTTTTCATGATAATAACCCAATAATCATAATATATAAGTAAGTAAAAATAGATATTAAGTATTAGAATTATAATAAGTGAATTAAGATGAACTGTGAAATATGTGGAACTGAAATAAAAGGTGAACCGTACAAAACTAAAATTGATAATTCTTTAATGATTACTTGCAAAGAATGTTCAAGATATGGTAAAGTTCAAAGAAAACCACAACCTAAAGTAAATAAGAACATTAAGAAAACAAGCAAAAACAACATGAGAAACAATTCATACAATCAGAGAACAACCAATAAATCATATACCAGAAAACCAGATGTAGAATATGAAGTTGTAGAGGATTATGGATCAATTATCAGAAAAGCCAGAGAAGAAAAGAATCTCACCCAGAAAAAACTTGGTGAAAAGATATACGAAAGAGAATCAGTAATTTCACACATTGAATCCGGAAAGATGATCCCGGAGATTAAAATTGCAAGAAAACTTGAAAAATTATTAAATATAAAAATCGTTGAAAAAGTAGAATCTGACGTACAGGAATTTAAGGATATCGGACGTTATAGAGAAGCTACAATAGGAGATATTGCTCGTATCAAGAGAAAATAATCTCCACAATAACTTTTTTTTTAATATATAAACCCAATTCATACCAGAATATAAACTTATTTTTACTGATTTTATTTCTAGGTTAATTCATCAAAAAACGAGAACATACACTCATAAAGGAATATGCTATACTTAGAATTTAAAAAATAAAAAAAGAGATTTTGAAATAAACTATTTTTTCATGGAATAGTAACCTTGGAATGTCTTCAATGATGAGAATTTCTTATTCAATCCTTCATATACAGGATACTCTTCACTGATGACAATCAGATGAGCTGGTGGATGAATCTTTTTAATGTTCATTATACTGGTAGTTGTTGATTCCTGTACTCTTACAAGAACTGCCAAATTAACAACTGATTTTGGCTTTTGTTTAAGAATGCTTCTTGTCACATCCTCCGCTTCATCAACATCAAGCAATCTAGGTTTTCCATCAATGGTCAACTTCGCATGACGTTCAATGTCAGCCAATGCATTTAACGCTTTTTTCTTATTTGCTGCTCTAATTAATATTAATGACAAAATAATCACCTAAAAAATAAAAAATAGTAAATCATCTTCTTCTGAAGAATGATTTTGTTAATGAAGTTCTGAATAATGCTAATAGTATTAATAATATACCTATTAAACTTTGAATATTTGCTAAAACATCAAATACCTGTGAATCTATAGGTAAGTTCCATGCAGGTGCTGTTCTACCATTAGGAGCTGCAGTATAGTATACCCCTACCGCTTTAATATTCTCTTTAACATTTAAATCTGAAGAGTCAACATGTTCTACACCAACAATGATACTACCATCTATAGCCTGATTAATATCTTTAGCTATTTGAACTGGATCATATCCATTTCTTCTTACGGATGAGACCACTACTGATGTTGTTGCTTCATTTAAACCCTTCTTATCAGATCCATATGTGGATACTGATGGATTATCGTTTGATACGGTAATCGCATTTTTCAATGCCTGATATGCGTATACATCCGTTAATGGACTTCCATCTACAGGAGATACTTGGTAATTTTCTGCTTCAGGATAACCTACGCTCCAACCGGAGCTACTTACCTTACTGTATGGTTTTTCCATTTCATAACCGACATCATTTAATTTCTGAGGAGTGAACATGTCTCCTGTTGTTACACCGGAAATTAAGTTAACGGCACCTCCACCGTGGTCTTCTCCGGAATCTCTAGCTACTTCCCCAAATGCCTCTGAAACAATTGTGGTAGCAGGATATCCATCACGTATCATTTTACCCATATTGATTGCCGTCTGTAACCTTACTGTATCAGCAGTACCGGATTTAGGGTTTCCTTCTGAGTTACGAAGGTGTATCATAGCTCCTCTAGTTCCTGGTGGAATGGATGCTACTCCACCACTAGCTGCTTGAACTTTGATGGTGTTGTTGTTATCTACTGTAACCATGTATACCTTAAAGTCTCCACCTACCGCGATTCCCTGTGTTGGGTTAACCGCCATTAGACGAATACCTTCATAGTTCTGTGCTACACTTACAACTTCTGACGGAGTCTTATTGGATTGTAACAATGTTAAAGCGTTGATTACTGCTACAACCCTTACATTAGATGTACCTTCCCCCCCTGAAAGCAGGGCCATTTTATGCTCTTGTGAGAATATGAATGTTGACTGGAACATGTTTATAGCAAATGATTGACTTCCCGCAGCACATCCATTAGGATCCTTACCTGTAGGATCAGTTATTACTGCAACGTTCATTGTCGCTGATGCCAATGGAGAAAACATTAATATAATAATCACAAAGAGTGCATATTTAGATAATTTTGATCTGTTCATTCGCATCACCTTAATCTGTTGTATTTACCTTAGCGGTTGAACTGTTTGCCGTAGCATTTTTGATAACTGATTCATCAATAGGAATAGCCGAAAAGTCTTCGACAACAGTAACAACAACATTTCCAGTACTCGTATCTACTTGCACATCAACTGCATTTATTGGAGCAATGGACGTACCTGGAATCGTTGAACGTTTTGCCAATTGCTCTGCATTTTGTATCGCATCCGATAACAATAACTGTCTTTGAGATGTAATCAATGTATTTCCTTTGATATAACTACCATCCCTAAAACCAGCTGATTCTACATATGACTTAATAGTACTTGAAGAAATTACATCATTTCCTTTGACCATTACACCGGCGATAGGTACTTGATCATCCGCATTATCTGAGGCTGAAAAAGCTACATACGCCATTACCCGGCCAGATACTATTAACATAAATGCTAAAATTAAAATAATTAAAGTATCTCTTCTAACTTTTATAAACAAAAGATTTCACCCCTTTAATATAACTTCATTAACGTGAATCTATAATGTACATCTTACATTAAATAATTTTATATTAAATTAATCTGTATATAATTATCTTTTTTATACTATTTAATATTTTAAAAATAAGAAAAAAAATGAGAAAAATAAGGTTAATTTAGTAATTTATCCTTATATTTAAATGCCGCTTCACCTGTACAGACTATTAAATCCGCATCAATATCTAATGAAATGGTAAAACCTATCAATACTTGTTCCAGTGTAGCACCCAATGTTCCAACCTTGGTAGATTCGGGCATGTAATCCGGAAGTATTATTTTGTTAGCATATTCGTCATTTTTGATTAATTCCCTTGCACAAAGATAGGAATTATATGAAGCGGGAATCACCACATCGGCATGTTTTAATGCCCTTTGCATTATTTGTTTATCTCCTTCCATACCACTTTCGGATGAGGTAGTAATTACATTGACGACCCGTTTGTAATGATTTTTAAGTTCCTTTAGTACTGTTGTAATACCTGCAGGATTATGAGCATAGTCCACCATGATATCCTTATCATTGACATGTGCTATCTTTTCCATTCTTCCGCTTACACCAGTAAATGAGAGCAATGCCTCTTTTATAGAGTCATAGGAGATTCCTAATATTTCATGTGCTATTATGATTGCACCGGTTGCATTGTATATATTATGTAATCCAGTTATGGATAATTCAAATTCAACATCCTCATAAGGTGTTTTCAATGTGAAGTGATTATGCTCATCGTTTATGTTACAGGCAAGATAATCAGGTTTTAAATATTTTAATCCACATTTACATTGATATTGCCCTACTCCGGCAATGTATTCATCAATATCCACCATTTCTCCACAGGTACATTCCTTTTTAGACTTCTGTGAAGAATCATATTCAATACCAAATCTTATGAGATTGCCATTGAATTCTGTTTCGTTAAGCAATGCCATTATCGTAGGATCATCATTATTAACAACGAGCGTAGCATCATCGACAAGGGTTATTAACTCCGCCTTTACCCTTGCATAATTGATGAAGTTTGAACTTTCATTTAAATGATCAGGTGTAATGTTGGTAATTAATCCAACGTCAGGTTTACATGGTGCGGCCAAATCAGTTAAACTGCCCTTGACTCCGGCTGTTCCGGTCTCAAGTATTGTGACATCGGACTTTAATCTTGCCTGTAATGCCGGTATATCCCCGGCGTTTCCCTGCATACCCTCCAATTTATGTTCGGCAGGCATTATCCCATCATGATATGCCAAGTGTTTTAATAAGGTTGTCGTGGTTGTTTTTCCATTCGTTCCAGTGATGCATATAACAGGATGGGTTGGCTCAAATAAATCATAGATGTCATAGACAGATAAAATTGGAATACTCAATGATTCAAATTTTTGATATAATGATGATTTTGATTTAATTAATGCCATTGGAAGAATAACGTAATCAATCTCATCATAGAATGATTCCGGAATGTCACCATGATAAATTTTTATGTCAGGATACTCTTTTAACGCAGATAGAAATTTACAGTCTTTACTACTTTGGGTATCATTGGCTATCACCTTATATCCATGGTCTGATAGTATACGTGCAATCAGATTACCGTTTATTCCACATACACCGACAACACCGAATACGGCATCATCCTTAATCTCTTCGAGCATATCTTTTACTTCCTTCTGTTAATCCTTTAATCATCTTGTCCTTTACTTCCTGATAGGAATTGGATGCCCCTGTTCCAAGATGCACGATGATATCTCCCTCTTTTGCATATTTGACTGCCAACTCTGATGCTTCTTCAACGTCACATACTGCCAGTTTTACAACATCCTTATTTTCTATGGCATTGAGCAATTCAAACGCATTGTCCATATTCAACTCACCCATGAGCTCGGCATAACCTGTTGCTATTACCATGCTGGCATAATCACCGATTATCTTACCGTTTAATTTCTTATCCCTTATGGTGGTTGTGTCTAAGAATCCGAAGACGACGATTATGTTCTTATCCTTTATGGCTTCCAATGCCTGTCTTATACTAGGACCGAATGATGCATCATAATAAGCATCTGCACCGTTGAAATTACCCAGATATTCCATCCTTCCGCCGACGGATTCAAATGCATTTATGCCCTTTTTGATAGCATCCATCGGTAATCCATAGGTTACACCTACCCCTACGGCCGCTATGAGGTTTTCATAATTATAGTTGGCTATTGAATCCAATTTGAAAGTTTCATCTACGAGTTTACCATCATCACAGTAGTTTATATGGAATATGTCATCCTTGAAAAATCCGGTAAACTTAGGAGGATACTTCTCGGTATCTATCTCATCAGAAAATGAACTTAGCATGTTATAATAAATTGTATCTTCACGTTTATATCCCACCAAATCACCACATTGGCAGTTGGCGATAAACTTATCACACATATCCAACATCATGGATTTTCTCTCTGCATATTTTTCCATGGAATCATCGAATTCAGATAGATGCTCCGGAAGTACATTCGTTAAGACACCTATTTTAAGGGTCATTTTACCCAGTAATCCCAGTGTTCCATGAGGCAGTTCTATTATTGCGATATCCGCACCTATATGTTCTCCTTTTATTATATCATTTACCAATGCTTCGCTTACAAGGTTTTGTTTCATGGAGGAACAGTGATAGACGTTATATCCTGCATGCTGGAATATGTTTGTTATCATAGTGGTGGTTGTAGTTTTACCAAATGAACCTGTTATTCCTATTTTATCCATGTCCAATATTTCATCGATTAGTCCGCTTATGTATTCACAATCAAGTATCTTCAAGTTATTTTCTTTAGCCAATTTCCATATGGGTGCTGATTCGGGGATTGTCGGAGCTAGATATATAGCATCAAATCCTGTTATGTCGGGTGTGTCAACGCCCAATGATAATGTTATTCCCATTTTTTCAAGATCGGTTAAATAACCCTGAAATCTCGGAGTAAATTCGTCCAATTTTTTAGTATCGGTCATTGTGACTTCAACATCAAGATAATTCAATAACTTTGCTACTGGTCTACCTGCATTACCTGCACCAATTACAATACAATTCTTTATTTCCAAAAACTACAACTCCTCTTGTAAATTATTTTCTGATGATAATTATTTTCAATATAATATCTAATAATAAATAGTTATGTTTTTAATAACTAATAAAATAAGTGTAAAATATAAGAAAGAAAATATGTTAATAAAAAGATGGATATGCTAAGTTTTAATTAAAAAAATAGAAAATAACTTATGAAAATCCCATTAAAAAAAGGGAAAAAATTAGATTATATCATTCTTTTTAAGTAATCTGCTTGCAGGATCCATGCCCTGTGCACCTAGAAGAAGTATGACGTCATCATCATCAGCCGTATCGATGACAGTTAATAAGGATTCTTCGAGGTTATCAAACAAGGTATATTTTATATCATTTTCATCAAGTACCCTTGTAAATATATCCAGTTCGGAATCCAGAACTGTGTTTAATTCGTTTACTACATCCCTGCTGCATGTTAAAAACAGGACATAATTTTCCTCTTTTGATAATGATTCAACCAATGCACAAGCTATCTGCTTGTTAATGTCATCTCCACGAGATCCTCTGATTGCATCAACAACGAAAAGATTTTTTCCCAGTTTTGCACCGTTTTCTATGGTTAATTTTATACCTGAAGGATTATGTGCAAAGTCATCGATGACGACGGGATTTTCCATGAGTTTAATAAATCGTCGGGACAATGCCTTATAATTTGATAGTGACTCCACTACTTTTTCCTGATTTAACTGTTTATATACACATACGGCTATAGCGGCCATAATATCCTGAATGAAATGCTTTGATGTGAAAGGCAAATCTTCATACTTAATATATGCCTGATTACCTGCATAAATAGCATCGTTTTCCTTATAACAGATGTCCAAATCAATCTCATCAGAGTATTCTCCGAAATACATCACGGTAATATTTGGATGATTTTCAACGATACTGGCCATCTTTCGGATATTTTCATCATCATAATTCAAAACAAGCAATGATTTCTTATCAGTATTTAGTAATGCACGTGCTGCTCCACCAATTTCATTTAACAAATCATCAAATGATTCTACAAGATTCATGTGATCGGCTGATGCATTGGTAATGATTGATACATCGGTATTCAAGGCACTGATCATTTGATAAGCATGATTTTTCATGATTCTATCATCCCAACCCTGTACTTCAGATACCTCCAATGAAATAGCATCAACTTTACCGTTGGCCTTATAATAATCTGCCAATTCTACTGCCACACGTGGATCTATCAAGGTATTGCCCTCAGATTCCGCATCAGTGTTGGTATATGTGTTAAAACCTAAATCATTAAAAATAGTATAAAGTAGGTGAGAAGTGGTGGACTTACCATTAGTACCCGTGACTG
Source organism: Methanosphaera sp. SHI613 (assembly GCA_003266145.1). Lineage (GTDB taxonomy): Archaea > Methanobacteriota > Methanobacteria > Methanobacteriales > Methanobacteriaceae > Methanosphaera. The sequence goes on along the minus strand of MVJJ01000163.1, from coordinate 1,562 downwards.
CCATCTTGAAACTGTCACTTGCATAATCATCCACGGTCGTTTTTATAGCATATGCAGTGGCTAATTCAATCTTTTGAGTAACTATCAATGCCATATGTAATTTTTCGGCCTCTTCAATGGCGCCATCCTGAGGATTTTGTGTAATGATACATGAAACATTCTTGTCACTGGCTATTTGAATTCCTTTTGCATTAATCCAATGACGGATAACTATGTCATTTTCTGATGCTTTATTCAAGAATGTGAATAATCCATTCAGATTTATATCTTCACCGTATAATCTTCCTTCAACAAGCTCTGCAAGTTGTGAAGCTTTAATACTATTTTGCAAATTTCTCACCTATTAAAATACTCCAAATATAACTAAAGCAACGATTGATACCACAAATGTTATTGCCCAATATAATAATATTATCTTCTGTTCACTCATACCATGATAGTTCAATGTATGATGTAACGGTTCTACAGGTAGGGTTATGATATGTGCCCTATGCATTAGACTAATTATGACAGAAACAATCGGTACTGCCAATGCGATTATTGAGAAAATCAATGTATTTGCAAGTAATGCAGCTACCATATAACCTGTTCCTAATGCAAATGAACCTGTATCTCCCATGAATATCTTAGCAGGATAATGGTTTAAGACTAAAAATCCTACACATGCACCTGAAAGTACTACAAATGGTAATGAGGCAACGGTTCCCATTGTTGCGCTGGCAAAGAAAGCTGAAGCTAAAGATGCTATTGCAACTATTCCTGCAGCTAATCCATCCATACCATCAATTAAATTCACGGCATTGATTGAACCTATGATTGCTAAAATCGCCAATGGAATCATCAGAATACCTATTTCTATTCCCATGATGTTACTTTGTAGTACACCAGGAATGACAACAAAACATGCTACAACAAACTGAATGATTATTTTTTCAGTTTCTGTTGTTTCACTTTTGATAGGTATCTCATCGACTACTTTAAGCTTGTGATCTTTTTCTACTATTTGAGCATAATCCTCTTTAGCTTTTGGAGAAGCTATTCTTGCTTCTTCACCAGGAGCAAGTGTTAATAAACCAATCTTAACTGGTTCGTCCCCATCATTTAAAACCACCTTTTGATATTCTTTGACTTTAAAACCTAATAAATCATCAAACATTCCGAAAAATCCGGCAGCTACCATTATGAGGACAGTTATTATAAGATAACTATTTGATGGCCAATTAAATAAGAACAATGTGACCAATATAACACCTAAAAGGATTCCAAATCCACCCATTGTAGGTGTCCCACTTTTCTGTCTATGTTCTGAGACTATTGGATTATCACGTATGTCAGCGGCTATTAACTCACGACGTACAAAAGCCGTGAATAATGCTGTGACTATTAGAGTGATAATGAATATTATTACATCCACTTGACCTAACATAATTTAACCCCCTGAAAGTTAAAAGATTATTTATAATAATAATATTTCTATTTTTTTAAATTAAAATAGATAATGTTTTTTAGAGTGATTTAGGGATAAAATTATTTGACCGTGGCTGTTGAAAATGTGGTTGAAA
>MVJJ01000095.1 GCA_003266145.1 Methanosphaera sp. SHI613 | reverse complement strand
GGATTCGGTAAAATTGTAGCTTTGATGCAAGAACAAGGTGTAGAAACTCCTATTGGATGTGGTGGAGGAGCTGTACGTCGTGACTTCGTAGAAGAAACACCTCAAACATTCTATGGTGTAGAAGCTTACCACACACCTAAAATTGTAGATGCTATTGTAGATAAAGGTAAAACTTGGGAAGACATCAGAAAAGAATATGCTGACATTGTCGGTGAATATGTAGCTGCATACTCATAATCTTATACTTTAAAGTTGCATATAATTTCATTTTTATTACGAGGATAATCCGAAAGATTATCCCCATCTTTTTTTTAATTTTTTTTTCAAATATCTATTTATCATTTTTAATTAATTTTAACTACTTTTTTTAACATTTTTAATTATATTTATATTCTAAAAAAGACTATATTTTAATTAGAGTAAAAAAGTTATATATGTTTTAAACTATTTACTGATTAACATAAAATAGGAGTATAATTAATAAAAGTGATTTATATGGCAGAAGAGTATTCAATAGCAATGGATATTGGAACGAGTGGTATTCGTGCTCAAGCAATTGACATGGCAGACAACAGTACAATTTCAACAACAGTAACATTAAGACATCCGCTTCCTGGTGCTAATGTAATGGACCATTTACATTTTGCAGTAAATGTGGGTGCTGATCAAGCACATAAATTAATGCTTGAAGCAGTAAATAAGGTAGTAGATCAATTAGGCGTTGACAAATCCAAAATTAAAAGATTTGCTGTTTGTGGAAACCCTATTCAGTTATCATTATTCCAAAATATTGAAATAAGGGATTTGGCATATTGGGGTACAAATGCAATGGAAAGATTACACATTGAACCTCCAAAAAGAAATTCACAAATACTCAAACCAGCAGATGTGGATTTAGATATCAACCCTGATGCAGATGTTTATATTCCTCCTGCAATCAAACACGAAATCGGTGCAGATGCACTTGCTATGCTAGTCAAATCCGATGTTGTAAATAAAGAAGGTATTTACCTGGTTTCAGACTTCGGTACAAATGCAGAAATCGCATTGGTAATAGATGGTGAAATTTACTCATGTTCAGCAGCAGCAGGTCCTGCTATGGAAGGACAGGCTATTGAATGTGGTATGTTAGCATCACCTGGTGCTATATGTGACGTAACATCTGTCGGTGATGATTGGAGAATAGAAGTTCTTAACAGTGATTTAAAAGTAGAATCTGGAGACTTAATGGATGTTTCATCAGGTGAAGTTAAAGAAGAAAGAGCTACCGAAACCCAAGCTAAAGGTATTACAGGTACTGGTGTAATCTCAGCATACAGTTTAGGTACAGAACAAGATTTAATTTCAATACCGGACATCAAGACACCTAATGATAAACTCAACTTACAGGATGGAGTTTACTTATCCCAAAAAGATATGACCGAAATCGGTAAAGCATTAGGTGCTTTCAGAGCTGCACACTTTACATTATGTGTAGAAGCAGGTATTGACATCGAAGATATTGATGCTGTTTACATGGCTGGAGCATCCGGGTTCTATGTAGATCCATTGAAATCATTAACCGTTGGTCAGATTCCTGCATGTTCATGGGACATTTACCAAATTGGTAACACGTCATTAGCAATGGCTAGGGATATTGTTGAAAATCCTGATTTATTACAGGAACTACAGGAAGTTGCTGATGGTATGCAGGGTAACCATATTACACTGGCTACATCAGAAATATTTGAAAAAATATACGGTCTTGAATTAGCAGTTTGTGAACAGAACATGCCTATGTGGAAATATGATGAATGGCTTGAAAGCTATGGCTATGGTAATGTGCCTGAATTAGAAGAAGACCCTGAAATCCACAGAATCTATGAAAGTGATATACCTGATATTGGTAAAAACGGTCTATCCATTATTGAAGAAGTTGGTACTAAACTTACTGCTGAAATCGAAGGATGTATCAGTTGTCAAGCATGTGCAAACGAATGTCCTGAAGATGCTTTAAAAGTTGAAGACGGCGTTGTAACCATACGTTCTGATTACTGTAACGGTAGTGCATGTTTAAGATGTGAAAGAATATGTCCTTCCAAGGTATTCACATATGATAAAATGTTATACATTGAAGGGGAAGACGCAGTCAGTTTATAACTTTTCACTTTTTTCTCCACCATTTTTTTTTAATATAATTATAAAGTGTTGTTATGAAAGCTATAGTTTTTGATAATGCAGGTACAATTCTTCAACGTAAAACCGTTATAAAGGATGTGTCCAACAATAAAATATTTTTTAATACGGATACTATAGGTATAGCCAATAAAAATGATAAAAATATCATAGTCGTATTTCAAACACCAGTCAATAAACTATATGAATATAAGGATATGTCCATAAAGGGGTACATGCTTGAAAATAAATCCTCATTTGAAGTGGCATATTCCCAGATAAAAATTACTGATGACCGGTTACTTGATATAATAAGTGAAAACATCAAGATAGAAGATATACTTGATACTTATGAAGTCCTGCTGACGAAGGATGTAAAGATAATCAGTGGGGCAGCATTAATAGTCGATACTCAAAGCGGTGACATAACTCATGTGTATACTGCCGGCGGATTGTTTTTTAAATATACATCAGATGTAATGCAATACTTAAAAAATGAAGGCTTTGAAATATACATAGCTTCAGGTGATAATAAACACTCACTTGATAAGATAGCATCAATTCTGGACATAGCTAAAAATAATATTTATAGTACTTGCAATGTAACATGTAAAGAGGCAGTAGTTGATAAATTACAGAAAGAGGGATATTATGTGTATATGGTTGGCAATCATACAAATGATATTCTCGCCATAAAAAAAGCGGATACCGGAATTTTGACAATACAACAAAAAGAGTTACTTCCTAAAAAGTTGATATCCGAAGCAGACTATGTAATCTCCTCAATAGATATGGTTATGGACGTTGTAAAAAAAGATATGTATAAGTAGCAGTATTCCTGGTTTTATTTTTTATATAATGTATAATTACTATTTTACACATCAAATTTAAAAAAAGTGGTTGAAAAGAAGTTATAATCTATTTAAAACTTCCTTAATAATTTTTTCTTTGTCATCCTCATTCTTTGCAATAACATTCAAAGTATTTTCAAGAGCCTCTCTGGTAGGAGGAATCTGATTTAATGCAATCAATGATTCAACCCAGTCAACAGTAGCCCTGATTGAAGGTTTTTTACTCAAATCCAGTTTTCTGATTTTCTGAGTTTTTTCAACAATTTCATTAACAACACTTGGATGAGCAAGAGGAACCCTCTTATTTATTATGTTTATTTCCCTATCATATTCAGGATAATCTATGTATAAATATAAACATCTGTCTTTGGTTTCATCAAGTAACGATCTTTGTGCATTGGATGTTAATACTACAATCAAATCATTTTTCAACTCAAAGGTATCTAAATCGTTTACCGTTATCTCCTTTTCACCTAAAGCCTGTAATAAAAAGCTTTCTAATTCCTCATCTGCCTTATCAATTTCATCGATAAGTAAAACGGAATCCTTTTCATTACTAAATGCGGTTAAAAGAGGTCTTTGGATAAAGAATTCATTTGAAAATATGGTCATATCTTCTTTATTCTCTCTTGCCATCTCCAAGTAAAGTAACTGTTTCTGATAGTTCCATTCTCCAACAACCTGCTCAAAGGTAATTCCTTCATAACATTGGATTCTGAAGAAATCCCTATCAAAACATTCTGCAATTGTTTTTGCAAGTTCTGTTTTACCGGTACCCGGTGGACCTTCAATCAGTATAGGTTTTTTTAGAGCTAATGCCAAAAAGAGTGTTGTATTAATTTGATCATTTGAAATATAATTATGTCGTTCCAATTTATCATTAATTTCTTCAATTTCTTTCATATTATCACATTATTTCTATTAATTCGTAATCTGTGGTTCCAAGTCTTAACTTTTCTGCCTCTTTAAGTTGAACTGTGGAATCGATATTTCGATATAATACCTTGAATTTGTCTTCACCTGTAACATACTCCGCATCAAACAATGAACTCAAACCACTTTTATGGTTGTTGACCAAATCATAAGATGCTTTATCAATTGCAACAGGGTCATAACTAAGTAAGATTCCTATATCTTCAATCATTTTTTCTTGTTCAAATGCGTTGCAATCACAGTCAGGTGTGATGTTTGTTAAGAAATTTATAAAAACTACCTTATTAAATTTTTTGTTAATTATGCTTGCATAGGCATATTCGGCAAGAGCCTTGGAAAAGTCATCACTATTCAATCTGTTCAATTTAATTGTATGTGTAGGACAAATTTCAATACAATCGTTACATCCTATACATTTGTCATAATCTATAACTGCATGTGAATCTACTGTAATGGCCTCTTCAGGACACATTTTTTCACATACCCGACAGGCTAAACATCTAATTTTTGAAATTACCGGTGCAACTAGTTTATGCTGGTTCTTTTTACCGTTTCGGGATGCACAGCCCATCGCCAGATTTTTTATCGCTCCACCAAATCCGCACATACAATGGCCTTTGAAATGACTTAAAACAATTAATCCGTCACTTTCATATATGTCTCGTGCAATTTTAGCTTTTTCAAATAGCTCCTGGTTAATCTCAACTTCAACTTCATTGTTGCCATGCATACCATCTGCTATGATTACCGGTGCATTAAGTATTGAAAATGAATATCCATGTTGATATGCGGTTTCTAAGTGATCAACACTATTTGTTCTATAGTGATGGTATAATGTATTAGTATCCGTAAGAAATGGCTTTGCATTCTTTGTTTTCACAAGATCCACAATTGTCCTGGCAAATGATGGATTAAGGTATGTAGTATTGCCTCGTTCACCAAAATGTGTCTTAATTGCAACTATGTCATTTTCATCAAGATTATTTACAAATCCTGATTTGTCCATTAACTCATTTAATTTATTAAATATCTCATCATCCTTATTTTGAGGGTCTATTTTTGCAAAAAACACTTTGCTAGTCATAATAACATTTCCTTAGTATACTTATTGCTATGTTATGTATATTTGATAATGATTTGATTAATATTTTTTGTAGATGTTTTTTAAGAGATAATGTGTGCTTTAATGAATTAAAAAAAACACTTTTTTTTAAGATTTTATTTTCATTTAAACCTTTTTGTTTTTTTTGTGTAAATATGTAAAAAAAATTTTATATATAATTTTTTATATATATTATTTTATACATATATTATTTTGTATATATGTCTATCAAGTTATATAGGGGGATTTTTTTGGAGGATAATGAAGGTTTGAAATCCAATTTGATCTGTCAAGATAAATCCAGCTTCGAAAAAGCATTATTAAAAGGAGTTAGGAATATTTTTCTATTATGGATAATAAGTAAAAAAAAGATTCACGGTTATGGTATAATATCTAAACTGAATGAATCACTATCCTCAATATCTAATAAAAAAACAATACATGCTAGTACAGTATATCCCTTATTACATTCATTAGAAGAAGATGGGCTTATAAAAAGCTCGACAGAACTAAATGGAAAAAATGAAGTAAAAGTTTATGAAATTACAGAAGATGGAATAATGGTATTGAACTCATTAAAGGATTGTATTAAAACAAGACCACACAATGACTACGTAATATCATTCATGGATGACATGCTGTTTAACGATAAAACATTTACTTTAAAAGAGGGTGATGTTAGATGAAATACGCTATAGAAACTCATAATCTGGTAAAAATATATGATAATGGTTTTAAAGCGGTAGATAATTTGGATTTGTTTATTGAAGATAAAACAATCGGTGGAATACTGGGGCCGAATGGTGCCGGAAAAACGACAACCATAAAAATGTTGACCTGTCTAATACCTAAAACAAGTGGAAGTGCATCAGTAGCAGGATTTGATGTCACATCACAGGCAAATGAGGTACGAAACCATATAGGTATGGTTCCACAATTGGTAAGTCTATATAAGGATTTAACGGTACGTGAAAATGTGGAATTATGTGCCGACTTTTATAATGTGGATCCTAAAATCAAAGATAAGAAAATAGATGACTTGTTGGAATTGGTTGACATAAAATATGCCGAAAACAAATTCGTAAAACAATTATCTGGTGGAATGCAGCAGAAAACATCAGTAGTGGCAAGTTTGGTACATAGTCCTGATGTTCTATTTCTGGATGAACCGACAGTAGGTCTTGACCCAACTACAAAAAGGGTATTGTGGGATTTAATGGAAGAACTGAATCAGGAAGGACGTTCCATAATCCTTTGTTCACACGACATGTATGAAGTCGATAAGATATGTGACACGATAAACATCATCGATTCAGGAAAAGTTGTTGCAAACGATACGCCACAAGGACTTAAGGATCAGCTTCTTAAAAACAAGGAAGAAAACAACAACACTATAAGACAAATGATTCTGGAGTTGGAACAGGAAGGAAATGAAGACAATATCGAAGAAATAAATCAATTGAAATCATCATTGACAAGTGAGGATGAATGGATTACAGTGATGGTATCCAACATCAACGAAGATATGATAACGGCTTTAGAAAATCTTGACGTGGTTAAAGAAGTTTCACAAATGGGTGAAGGAAGACTTAAAATCAATCTTAAGCGTTCAGAAACATCTGTAAATAATGTGATATCAGCAATATTGAAACATGATGGAAATATAGCTTCAATAAAGACTAACGATCCAACATTGGAGGATGTTTTTGTAGCAATTACTGCTAAAAAAAGAAAGGAGATTAAATAATGGAATTCAATAAATTCAAATGGATGATTAAAAAAGATCTCTTAACCGTATGGAGACATAAAGTCCAGTTTGTCTCTTTAATACTCTTTCCGGTAGTGATGATAGCATTATGTGGTTGGGGTATGGGAGGTACAGTTGAAAATACGCCTGTAATAATAGTTAAACAGACATCTGGACATATAACCGATGAAGCAATAAACACTATTAAGTCCGATACGACATATGATGTCAAAGACATAACCGATGATGTTGAAGCTGCTAAAAAGAAGGTAGATAAGGGGGAAGTTAAAGCAGCGATAATATTGTCTAGTAACTTTGAGGATAGCTCATCAAGAAGTGCTATTTTATATATTGATTCATCGGATCAGTTAACGACACAGACACTCGTTCCGACAACCCAGAAGGTCTTCGCATCATTATCTGAAAAAGTTGGAATGGAACAGATGAGTTCGGCTAATCCGAATGTCAATCCGGTATCACAGGCTACACAGGCAATTAAACTACAGGTAAACAGGATATATGGTGATATCAAGTACATGGACTTTTTACTTCCAGGAGTCCTTGCAATGACAATGTCCATGTCTGCCATGATGACTATGGGAGATTCTATAGCAGGTGAACGTGAAAGAGGTGAATTGGCCAGATTGTTCATGACACCAACAAGTGTATCCACAGTTATCGGTGGAAAGATTATCTCACAACTGGTGCGTGAAATGATAAAAACGATAATATTGATAGTTGTGGCGGTATTGTTATTCAATGTAGTGATAAATGGAAATCCGGTACTGTTGTTTTTGGTATTGTTAATGTCTACATTATGTTTTGTAGGATTTGGTATGATGTTTTCAGCAACGGCCAAAACTCAAGAGGATTATATTCAAATGATATTACCGATTGCAATGCCAATGATGTTCATATGTGGAGTATTCTTCCCAACAGAGACAATGCCATGGGTACTTCAAAAAGTAGCATACTTCTTACCTTTAACATATGCTAATGATGCATTACGTGCAGTAATGCTACAGGGAGCAAGTTTCAATTTAGTGGCATTTGATTTGTTAATACTCTTGCTATTTACCTTGTTGTTCTTTACAGTAGGTGTAATGAGATTTAATAGGGATATTTAGGAGGTCTAATAATGAAAAGTAACATAAAAAGATTAACAATAATTCTGGTATTGTTTACAATATTAATGAGTTCATTCAATTGTTTATCTGCTTCAGATTGGATAATGTATCAAAATAATCCAAGACATACTGGTTATATGATACAGGATACGTCATTTTCAACACAAACATGGACAACAAATGTTGGAAGTCAAGTGCATGCTGCACCAATATTGTATAATGATAAAATAATAATATCCACGATGAATGGTTCAGTAAAGGCTTTCGATGCACAAGATGGTAGTGAAAGTTGGGATTATGATATTCAGGCAGCCATAGAATCAACACCGGCAATATACGGTGATGACATATTCATAGCATCCGATGATGGTTATCTGTACTCTAACAATATCCATGATGAATCCAATAATTGGAAGTTCAAGACAGGTTCCAGCATCAAATCATCCCCTGCAGTAGATGAAAATAACGTTTATGTGGGCTCTGATGATGGAATTATATATGCCATTGATATTGATGATGGAAATGAAACATGGCAGTTCAAAACAAACGACAGCGTGAAGTCATCACCTGTAGTGGTTGATGATGTATTGTATGTGGGATCCGATGATGACAAGCTTTATGCTATCGATGTAAATGACGGTTCAGAATTATGGAGTTTTACTGCCGGAGATAATATCCGTTCATCCCCTGCAGTTTATGATGATAAGATATACATTGGTTCTGATGATAACCAAGTATATGCATTAAACAAGGATGATGGTTCTGAAGAATGGACATTCAATGCAGAATCAAAGGTTTCATCAGCCATAGTAATTGACCACAGACAATCAACGTTGTATGTAGCTACACAGAAGGGTAAACTATTCGCGTTGGATATGCGTGATGGCCTTAAAAAATGGGATAGAACTTTGGCAAAAGAGATCACGACAACTCCAACGTTATTCGGTAATAACATAGCCGTCGGAACCTCATCTGGTCAGGTAATAATGTTAAATAAATTTACCGGAAATGAAGTATGGTCGTATAATCCGGGATATGTTGGTGAAATTGCAGGTCCTGTATCCTCTTCATTGATAAGTAGTGGTGGTTCACTATTTTTCGTATCTGAAGATGGTAATGTGTATTCATTAAATACAGATCAAAAAGTAGGCCCTACAAGTGTATACACATATTACATTGTTGCAGGTATAGTTGCATTGATTGCCGTGGCGGCAGCATCAAAGATATTATACAATCGTAGAAAAAAATAACCTTCTACTCTTTTTCTATTTTTTTTAAATTAATTCTTTTTTAATAATTAAATAACTAAAACCGTATTTTTTTTTAAAATTAATAATTTGCTATTTAAAATTAAAAATGAATGCAAAAATAATTATCAGTAAAAATCGGATAAGATGGTTAAATATTCAAAAATAGTAAGTTGTAAAAAAAAGTGTTTAGAAAATAGTTTTTCTATTTTCTAACCGTATTATAGTTTTATTTGCTGAGCTTTATTTCAATTGCTGAAACATTGGATGAGGTTCCTTCGTTTCCAACAATTTCTTCAGTACTTATATCAATACTTTTAACATCTACATCTGATATGAATCTGTTTCTTACAATTTCAGCAACATCAACAGCTCTGCTAATTGCACGTCCTCTTGCTTTTAGTACAACTTCTGTTACTCCACTGTTCATTTGTGTAACTACAGCTAATACGTAGTTCATTACTGGTTTGTTTCCTATGTATACTATATTTTCTTCTGCCATTTTGTATCCTCCGTTATCAATTAAACTATAATCATATAGTTATTACAATTTATGTATTTTGTTCTATTTAATAGTATTGTCAATTAATACTGTGCTGTCTAATTCAACGTTATGTTAAATATACTCAATTTTAGTTGTTATTATTTATTTGTGCTTATTTTCTTAACATTAATAGTTTATTGACTGAACTGATTATTGCTTCAACACTAGCTTTAACTATGTCTTCATCAGTTGATCGACCGGTTACACGGTTACCCTGTTCATCACCGGTTTTAACTATAACTTCACCTAATGCATTGGTACCACCGGTGATTGCTTCGATGTGGTATTCTTCTAAGGTGATATCAACCATTTCTTTAATTAATGATTGAATTGCACCAAGTGCTGCATCTACTGGTCCAACACCTATATTTGCACATGATTTTATTTCACCGTCCAAATCAAGCTTTACAGATGCGGTTGGAAGCACGTGATCTCCAGTCATTACACTGATTCCTAATAGTTTTATTTTTTCTTCAGTAGGTCTTCCCTGTATTGATTCGGCAAGTGATCTGAAGTCAACGTCGGTGATAGTCTTACCAGAATCACCTAAAGCCTTAACTTTTTTGAACAGCTGGTCGAATTGTTCATCTTCTAAATGAATATCATATTCTTCTAGTTTTGATTTGATTGCATTTGCCCCGGTAAGTTTTCCTAATACGATTCTTCTTGTATGACCAACTTCTTCTGGTTTGAATGCTTCATATGTTTCACTATTTTCAAGTACTCCCTGTACATGTATACCTGCTTCGTGAGCAAATGCATTTTCTCCAATAATTGCTTTGTTTGGAGGCATTTTTACTCCAGAAATTCTTGAAACTGTTTCGGATGTATTGTATAATAGTTTAGTATTAATGTTGGTATTAATATTATATGCCTTGTTAAGTGCCATTACTATCTCTTCAAGAGAAGCGTTTCCTGCTCTTTCTCCAAGACCGTTAATGGTACATTGTGCTTGTTGGGCACCTGCTTCAATACCTGCTAACGTATTTGCAACAGCTAAACCGAAGTCATTGTGACAGTGTACACTGATAGGCACATGGATAACTTCTTTTAAGTTTGCAATTAGTTCGTTCATTTTAATTGGTATTGTTACTCCGACTGTATCGGGGACATTAATTTTATCAACTTTAGCATCCTGTACAGCAACAAATACCTCTTTTAGGTAATCAAGTTCTGTTCTGGTTGCATCTTCACAAGAGAATTCTGCCGTAATTCCATGATCCTTAATATATTCTACACTGCTTACAGCTTTATCCAGAATTTCCTCTTTGCTCATCTTTAATTTATAATCCCTATGGAGTGGGGATGTTCCTATAAATGTGTGGATGTAATTTGCATCAGAATCAATAGCTTTATCAATATCTTTGGTTAATGATCGTGCAAGTCCACTGATTTGTGCATCTAATCCTAATTTCGCAACTTCTTTAAAAGTCTTTTGTTCACCAGGTGATGCTGCAGGGAAACCCAATTCTATAACATCAACACCGAGTTTGTCTAATTTTTCTGCTACGATTATTTTTTCATCAGTTGTTATAGTTACACCAGGTGTTTGTTCACCGTCTCTTAGGGTGGTATCATAAATCATAACATCTGATGGTGGGTTGTATGTCATCTCATATTCACTCCTAATTTATTATTATAATATTATATTTTTTATCATTCTATATATTGTTATCTATGCGAACGGTAAATTTTGTTTAAAAAATAGATTAAAAAATTAGATTATAGAAAAATTCATGGTTAAACATTTTTTTCATCAGTGTAAACTTCTTTAAATGAAAAATAACTTATCAGATTTGATTTATTCTGGTTAGTTCATATATGCAAATATCTGTTCAGTATAACAAAAGAGTATCTTCTCTCATCCGGCGTATTATGAATATGATGATTTTTTTTCATATAATAACACGTTTTCAAAAATCAATTATTCCTATTTTTTAACCATTATAATTTTAAAATAGGAATTACAAATATATAAATGAATATAAAAATGTTGTGATATTATGAGTCAAACAAATTCAATTTTAATCAAAAATCCATATATTATATCAGATTCCATCAAAAAGGAATCCATATTAATCGTAGATAACAAAATAGAAGAAATTAACACAAAATTATCTGATAATGATGCAGAAATAGTTATTGATGCTGAAAATAAGATTGCAATGCCTGGTCTTATAAATACCCATACTCATGTGGCAATGACGTTACTTAGAGGTGTCGGGGATGATCAGGATTTACAGACATGGTTAAATGAATATATATGGCCTAAAGAAGCTAAATTAACAGATGAATTAGTATATCATGCTTCTAAATTGGCAATGGCTGAAATGATTAAAACGGGTACAACAACATTCAATGACATGTATTTCTTCATGGAACAAACAGCCAAAGCAGTGGAAGAATCAGGACTGAGAGCTGTTTTAGGTTATGGAATGATTGATTTGTTTGATGATGAAAAAAGAAAAAAGGAATTAAACGAAACAAAAAAACTCATAAACAACTGTCATAATACTGCAAATGGAAGAATTAATGTAGCGGTGTCACCTCATTCTCCATATACATGTTCTGAAGAACTACTACGACAATCAGCACAATTGGCTACTAAAAATGATTTGAACTTACATATTCATGTTTCCGAGACCAAAAAAGAAGTTGATGATTTAAAAAATGAAAGAAATCAAACACCATTCGAATATCTTGATGATATTGATTTTCTCAATGACAAAACAATAGCAGCACATGGAGTATGGACAACGGATGATGAAATGAAAATACTAAACGAAAAGAATGTATCTATATCACATAATCCATCCAGTAATATGAAATTGGCATCTGGTATAGCACCTGTATCCAAATATTTGGAAAATGGCATCAATGTTTCAATAGGAACCGATGGAGTATCTTCCAACAATAACCTTGACATGTTTAGTGAAATGAAATTAACACCGCTACTTCAAAAGGTTAACACATTAAATCCAAAAGTACTACCGACAAATGAAACAATTAAAATGGCAACCGAAAATGGTGCAAAAGCCTTAAACATAAATGCAGGAAAATTAGAGAAGGATAAACTTGCGGATATAATTTTATTAAATGTAAACGTTCCTCATATGTTGCCATTAAGAAACCCATTATCCAATATAATCTACTCAGCATTAGGAAATGATGTGGATACCGTTATCTGTGACGGTCAAATAATTTTGGAGAATAAGGAATTAACCATGATTAACGAATCAGAGATTATGGAAGACATTAAGGAAGTATATACTCAATTATAACAGAACTAAGTGATCATATGAATTCTAGTAAACTAATAACAGGCAGTATGGACAATAGCATAAACGACTCAATCGTTGGTTATATAATAACAACTGATTATAAGACCCATCTATTGAAGATAGTAATAGACAATCAATCATTCCTAATTAACACTACGCTGGACACGGCTTATGAAAGGAATAAACAGTCATTCAAATTTTATGTACCCTCTAAGTATGAAGATGGAATATTACATAAAGTAGAATTATATGATGACGCAACAAATCAACTTCTGGATTCAAAACAATTCATGTTTCATTATCTACAGCATGACCCAAATGAATATAAACTTTTAAAGAAATATGAATTGGATTATACGAACAATGTCTATCGTTCATTCAAGCAACGTCTGGAATCCATATTTTATCCTATCAGCATACTATTGAACAGAAATAAATTTGGCTCATTAAAGAATACATTAAAGGCCATTAAGGCATATCGCATAATCAAAAAGGAATCCTTATTTGATGTGGGGTTTTACATTAACAATAATCCAACACTATTGGAAAAAGGGGATGATTTACTACTTCATTATCTCTATGAAGGTGAAAAGTTGGGATATAAGCCTCATAAGAATTTTGATGGAAATCGTTACCTTCAATTAAATCCTGATGTAAAAAAGGCAAATTACAATCCTCTAGTTCATTATGCTTTATATGGAAGAAGTGAAAAAAGGAATTTGAACTTTGATTTGGACATGGATTCCATACCTGAAAGTATTAAGGAAGATGTTGAAACAATTCATAAATCAGGTTTGTTTAATGAAGCATTCTATCTTGATAAATATGAAGATGTATTAAATTCACAACTTCATCCGATTGAACATTACGTTCGATTCGGATATAAGGAAAAAAGAAATCCTTCAACATCATTCAACACTGACTACTATGTGACAAAATATGATGACTTCAACATGTACACTATCAATCCTCTGATTCATTATATACAGGAAGGTCAAAAGGAGAATAGATTGACCACGGGCAGCAAGGGTAACATTCAACTTGAGGATGATTTGATAAAAGGTTGGTTTGCAACCGATACTGAAGATGAAATTAAGGGTAAACTGATTATAGACCGTCAGGAATTCTCTATTGAAGACTCCATTTTCCTGGATGAAAAATCTGACAATGAACAGGACATGCAAAAATTCTACAGATTTGAATTTGTAATTCCTGAAAATTACCTTGATGGAAAAAGACATTTTGTCAAATTAATTGATTCTGACAATATAATAATAGATTCATTCGTAAGGTCATTTTATAACATAACCTCAACGGATGTTCATGTCAAACGTTCTATTACAAAAGAAGATATGGATAGATTATCCTCTATTATAGAAGACATAGATACTAATACAATACCAGTCTTTGATGATGATGCTCCACTAGTTTCCATTGTAATAGTCAATCGTGATGGCCTACATCATCTTAAACGTCTGTTTGGTTCAATTGATGCTATCAGTAAATTTTATCCTAATTTTGAGGTTATTGTAGTAGACAATGCTTCTAGTGATGGATCTGTTGAATTTGTTAAAAATATTGATGAAATCAGGGTTGTTTGTATTGAAAATAATGTTAATGAATCATTTTCCCATGCTAACAATCAGGCATTGGATGTTGCCAATGGGGATTATATTCTCTTTTTAAATAATGATATTAAACCTCTTGATGGATTTTTAAATTTCATGATGGAATCAATGCTCTCCAATGAGAATGTGGGTGCTGTTGGTGCTCGTTTATTCTATCCTGATTGTTCATCATCCAATCTAAACGCGGATAAATCCTTTTCAGTACAACATAATGGTATAATCTTCAAGGAATCGGAAGGTTTCATAAGACCATTTAACCGTGAAAATGGTGTTGAATTTGTTGATTCAGAATCAGATGTTCGTAATGTTGCAGCGGTTACTGCTGCCTGTTTATTAGTCAACCGTAATAATTTCCTTTCAGTAGGTGGTTTTGATGAGGCATTCATCTATGGTTATGAGGATGTTGACTTATGTTTGAAGTTGTATCGTCAGGGTTTTGGTATATTATGTGATGGACGTGCCCGTCTATATCATTACGAATTCGGTACTCAAGAATTGGATAACAGTCGAAAGGTAAGGGATCGTCGTTTGAACAATAGGCGCGTGTTTGTCAACCGTTGGAACTCCTGGCTTCGCAATAAACTGGCTGCTGATAAAATAAATGGAACATCCATATTCACCAATCAAAAACTATGCATAGCATTAGTTGTTACAGAATCGGGCATTAATGCCACAGCAGGTGATTACTTTACTGCTCTTGGATTAGCAGGTCGTTTTGAAGAATTTGGGTGGGATGTAAAATTCTTATCACAAAGGGGTGACGGTCGCAGTTGGTACTATGTTGATGATGATGTTGACGTGTTGATTTCACTATTGGATCGTTATGACTTAAGAAAGATTCGTTGTGCCAACAATTCATTAATAAAAGTGGCTTGGCTTAGGAATTGGTTTGAACGTTGGGTTTCAATGCCGTATTTTATGATGTATGATATCGTGTTGTGCAGCAGTACTCTTGCTTGTGATTTTGTCAGTGAACATACAGGTAAGGAGTCCTTCCTGTTCCCTCTTGCTACGGATACTTCCATGTTCAATGGGGATGCTCCTGTTGTTGATGATTTTGTTTGTGACTATTGTTTTACGGGTAGTTATTGGAATGCGGATAGAGAGATTGTTGATTGTCTAAATCCTAATGTTGCAGACTATAGTTTTAATTTGTATGGGGCTAATTGGGAGAAGGTTTCTTCTTTAAAGGAGTTTGCTCGTGGCTTTGTTTCATATGGTGATTTGCCTAGTGTTTATGCTTCTTGTCGTGTCGTGTTGGATGATGCTAATCATGTGACCAAGGGTTTCGGCTCTGTGAATAGTCGTGTTTATGATGCTATAAGCAGTGGCAGATTAGTATTTACCAA
>MVJJ01000127.1 GCA_003266145.1 Methanosphaera sp. SHI613 | reverse complement strand
TAAAATACTTTTGGCCAAGTCTCACAAGAGAGTATTTGACATAATTAATTTTTTCACTCAGGAGTAATAATTTTATATAATTACTAATTATCCTATTAAATTAATAAGTATCGAAATAATTCTATCTTATTTTTTATTCTGACATTTTGTCAAAATAATCTCGAAAAATAACATTGACAATGATTAAAAAGTACCTGCCATTACTATCAGAAGCAATGATTATTTACACTTGCAATATATGTCTGGATTATGCTAAGCTATTCAATTATTGGATGAAAAATAGTTAGAATAAATTATCAAACAATAAAACTAAAAAAGTGACAATTACAATCTAAAGCTATTCAAAAAAAATAGGTGGATTAATAGGTATAGTTATCTTTTATACCTATATTTAGGAATTTATACATGTCGTTTGAGGATAAAAATACGTTGGTGGTATTTCCGGCATCATCCAATACGACTGAAATATCAGAGCCGGCATAGCTAAAGTTTGCTATTCTACCGACAGATGACTCATCTATCATTACTGACTCATACAGTTGATTATTTACATATATATTATAGGTGTCATTGTTCAAGTGTCCGGCCGTTTGACCTGCAAGCGATCCGTTAACGTATACCTTCAGCAATTTACCAGATAACTGACTTGTAGTTATATGTTTACCGACACTCATGTTTACATTGCTGTAGTTTATCGTTGAAAGGTTTTCTCTTAGATATACGTCATCACTGGTTTTTCCTTCATCAGGTTCTATATTACGTATCAAGGTACACTGATCGAAGACTCCTTTCAAGTCACTGTCTCTTATAACTGTACCTGATTCCACATTAAGTTCCTTACGTGCAGCTTCAGGTATACGTATTATACCAGTTTCATTGTTTACTGCCTGTTCCAGCTGATAGTACTCCGAGCCTATATAGATGTAATCACCGTACTGTGCCTGAAGGGTATTGAGTGCCGAGTTCGACAATCTGATAAACTGAGGCTCATTTTCCAATGCACTTTCAATGGTATATGGCCCTCTCACATCAACACTTCCACCATTTGTTCCGGAGTTTGATATTACCAGGTTTTTTGTGGCCGGTTCTATTGATATTTCGTTGGATGTTATCTTGACCGATCCCAATAGTGCCGCAACTATGGCAAGTATGATGAGTACTGAGATAATTATCGGAAAGTGCATGTGGATAAAGGACTTTGTCATCTGCCAGAAGCCAACCTTTGACTGCCTGTATATGCGTATTGATTTACGTATTATCTTGACGAAGTAGAATATTGAAAGTAGCAATCCTATAAGCAGTATTAATGCTGCAAATGGAGTTGTGATAAACTTGATAAAGAACAATGCAAATATTCCAAACATCGTGATGGACAGTGCCATGATTTCCATTCGTATGGCATAGCCCAATTCGTCCATCATCGTAAGTCGTCCATAGCTTACTGCCCTATCGACAATGGTTCTTACAACTTCATTTGCCATTAGGTTAAGTTCCTTAAGTGAAGACATCTCATGAACTATATCACCAATGTCCACTTCCTGTATTCTCATACCCAACGCTTCAGCATCA
Organism: Methanosphaera sp. SHI613; assembly: GCA_003266145.1. GTDB lineage: Archaea > Methanobacteriota > Methanobacteria > Methanobacteriales > Methanobacteriaceae > Methanosphaera. Next base: position 6,175 of record MVJJ01000127.1, on the reverse strand, counting down.
AGCACTATACCTATATCCACACCATAATCCTTTTCAAGGTCAATCTTATCCAGGAAGCTTTTTATTGCAGCAAACTGTCCGCTTAACGGCTGTTCAAATGACAATTCAGGGAAGAAAAACTGCAATAATGGCTTTGCAGTCAACTCGGTTACTCGTCCAGCTTCCCTTTTGAACTTCGTCTTGGTAATGTCAGCCTCATTATTAAGTATTGGCTTTATTATTGCCTTTACCTGATGTTTTGTTATTTCCGACAGATCAGCATCCAGGAATAGGACTATTTGATTTGTTACTTCCTTGAGTCCTGTTTTCATGGCAGAACCCTTTCCCTTGTTGAGTTTATGATTTATAAGTGTTACTCCATCGATGTTTGAAACGATTTTTTCTGTGTTGTCCGTTGATCCGTCATTGACTACTATGATTTGTGTGATTTCCTTAACTTCTTTAACTACGCTGATAACATGTGCAATACTTTTCTGTTCATTATATGCTGGAATAACGACAGAAACCCTTTTGATGGAATCTTTACTGTTAGAAGTTGTCATGAATATTGAAACAACCACCAGTATAACCATAATCAAATATTGAAACATGCTATCTACTTTTCCTTATAATTATTTTAAAATAATATCTAATAATTAAATATATATAATAATTAATTAATAATATATTGTATTTTTAATGAGATATTTTTTTAAGGAAAAATCGTTGAAAGAGCATGCAACCTAATAAAATAGTTACATTTACGGACAATAGATACAATAACAATAACAATTTGAATTTTACCAGTTATGATATCTTCAATAACATGTATAACTCCAACACTATCCTATCATTTAAAAACAATATCATCCCAACAATAGAAGTAACTTGAATAAGTCCAAAAGTATCCTATGATAAATAGACCTGATTCACATGCAAGAAATAATCAAAGAACTTCAAATAACAAGAAAGTGAAAATCTAAAAATGAGATGTGACGGATAACATCAATAAATAATGCAATCAATACAAAAAAAAGATTACAGTCTACAAGACAATCATCCATATATCAAGAAAAGGGAGATAGACGACAATATATTATTTGTAAAAATAAAATACTTCATAAAACATATATATTATTATAATAGATAATAATGTAAAAATCTAATAGAAGGGGATTATTATTCAGAAGAAAGTAATGTTAATATTAGGAAGTGCAAGTGACATTGATGTTGCAAAAAAGGCAGTTGATGTACTAGAACAGATGAACGTAGCATATGACATCAAGGTAACATCGGCACACAGAACACATGGACTTGTAAAGGATGTCATGACAAACTATAGTGATGATATTGACGTATTCATAGCAATTGCAGGACTGGCTGCACACCTGCCTGGTGTTGTCGCAGCATATACTACAAAACCTGTAATTGGAGTGCCTGTAAAGGCAAAACTGGGCGGTCTTGATTCATTACTATCCTGTACACAGATGCAGGTCGGTACACCAGTGGCAACTGTAGGTATTGACCGGGCGGACAATGCCGCTTTGATTGCATGCCAGATACTGGCATATGATGATGAACAGCTAAAGGCCAAACTCATCAACAAAAGGGCATCATATGTGGAAAAAATGATTACCTCACAGGAAGAGCTGATTAAAGAGATTGGTGGAGACAATTACACCCCATCAAAACGTGTCGAACACAAAAGACCTAAGGTAGAAGAGCAATTGAAGTTACATGAGGACAGCAAGGTAATGATAATATCCGAAAACTACTCAAACATCGATATTGTAGAAAAGATACTTAAAACCCTTGATTTGCTTGACATTACATGTGACTATAAAGTTATTCCATCAACAAGCAATCCGGATAAGCTTGAAAAGTTCATGAAAGATGCAAACAGACAAATAGAATTATTCATTGCCGTCAGTGACTTATCCTCCGTTCTTGCAGGTGCTGTCGTATCACATACTACAAAGCCGGTCATCGGAGTACCATGCAGTGGAGACCTTAAGGGAATCGATTCACTGCTCAGTATGGTACAGATGCCACCAGGTGTTCCTACGGCAACTATGGGTATTGATGCTGGTGAAAATGCTGCACTGTTTATTGCACGCATATTATCCAACTATAATGAGAATATTAAAGATAATCTTGAAGAATACACGAAATCCTTAAAAAAAGATTACTATGAATAAATATCAAGGATGTGATTAACCATGACACGACTAATAGATCAAATTAATGATGATATTATAGAAATTAACGATGAGATATCAACAGAATATGAGATAACATCTATTCTCAAGAAACACCCGACGGATACCTTAGTCTTCACGAACATAAAGGATAGCGATATGAACATCATATCCGGTATATGCAATACACGTGAAAAGATAGCAAAGTCCATCGGTACAAGTGTCGATAAGATAACAGAAAATATCATTCATGCAACGAACAATCCCACCCCTATTACAAATATTAAAGAAGCAAGTGAAGTCTATGACTACACCGAAAAGGCTGATTTAAGCAAACTTCCAATACTTAAGCATTATCCTAAGGACAAGGGTCGATACATCACGGCCGGAGTGGTTATAGCAAAGGATCCTGAAAGTGGAATTACCAATGCATCCATTCATAGAATGCTTGTTAACGATGATGACACGTTAGGTATCCGTATAGTACCTAGACAGCTATATACCTATTATAAGAAAGCCGAAAGTATGGGCAGAGACCTTGAAGTTGCAATAGCAATAGGACTTAATCCATCAACACTTCTTGCCAGTACAACAAGCATATCAGTAAATGATAATGAACTGGAAGTTGCCAATACATTCAACGACGGCAACCTGACACTCGTCAAGTGTGAAGATGTGGATATTGAAGCTGTTGAATGTGAAATACTTCTTGAAGGTAAGATTCTTGCAAACAGACGGGAAAGTGAAGGACCATTTGTGGATTTGACCGATACATATGACAAGATACGTGATGAACCCGTCATAAAGCTAAGCAAGATGCATTATAAAGAAAATCCATATTATCATGCAATACTGCCTGCAGGAAATGAACATAAGCTACTTCAGGGCCTTCCACAGGAGCCACGTATATACAACAGCGTCAAGAATACCATTCCAACGGTACAGAATGTGGTGCTTACCGAGGGAGGATGCTGTTGGCTACATGCTGTTGTATCAATCAAGAAACAGACAGAGGGAGATGCAAAGAATGTCATGATGGCCGCATTATCAGCTCATCCATCACTAAAGCACTGTGTTATAGTGGATGAGGACATCAACATATTTGACCCTGTGGATGTTGAATATGCTATAGCAACACGTGTCAAGGGTGATGATGACATAATAATAATTCCTAAGGCACGAGGTTCATCATTGGATCCGGTAGCTGAAATAGACGGGACTACAACCAAGGTAGGAGTTGACGCGACAAAATCATTCAAAAATCTTGATGACTATGAAAGGGTAAGCTATACCCTTGAGGACTACGACATGTAATTAATTAAAGACACTGAAAACGAATAGATAAAATAAATATACATTAGGAGGATTAATATGACAACGATAAGAAATGTAAAACTACTGGAAGAATTAAGCTTAACACCTGCAATATCCGGAAATGAAGAAAAGATACGTGGAATCATCACGAGAGAACTGGAAGATGTCGTCGATGAGATTGAAACTGATGATATGGGAAATTTAATCTGTACAAAAAAGGGAGATAGCGATGCACCGACAGTGATGCTTGCATCCCACATGGACGAAATCGGCCTGATGGTAAAGTTCATAGATGATAACGGATTTGTTAAGTTTGTCAAGATTGGTGGAATAAACGATCAGATGTTAAGTAACCAGGCAGTAATCATACACCATGATGGCATGGAAGTTCCCGGCGTAATCGGGTCAAAGCCACCACATGTAACCAAGGCCGAAGAGAAGAATAAAGTAGTGCCATACAATGAAATGTTCATAGATATCGGGGCAAACGACAAGAAAGAAGCCGAAGAGATGGTGTCTGTAGGTGACATGATAACACTTAGAAGCTGGTTTGAAGAGTATCCTAACGACAAGGTAATGGGAAAAGCCCTTGATAACAGAATCGGCTGTTATGTCATGATGGAAATCATGAAAAGAATTGACAGCAGAGCAACCGTATATGGTGTTGGAACAGTACAGGAAGAGGTAGGACTTAAGGGAGCTAAGGTATCAAGCTACCGCTTAAATCCTGATTATGCATTTGCACTTGACACGACATTATGTGGAGATCATCCTGGAATAACACTTGAAGAGGCTCCATGTAAGATGGGTGATGGACCGGCAGTAATTCTTGCAGACCGTTCCGGTGACGGTATAATCACGCCTAAGGTTATGAAGGACATGATTGTAAGTGCCTCAAAAGACAATGACATAAAAATCCAGTTGGAAGTTAGTGATGGTGGAACAACTGACGCGACTGCAATACACCTTAATAGGGAAGGAATAGTTACGGGAGTAGTCAGCGTACCGACAAGATATCTGCACACCCCAGTAAGTGTTGCAAGCTGTGAAGATATTGAAAACACCATAGAATTAATGGTGGCCATACTAAATAATATGTAATTCCCAATAGAATAACTCACTTTATCATAAAAGTAAAAATTTAATAATTATTAAAAAAATAGAATTAAATAAGTAATAAAATATATTATTATAAAAACAAATAACTAGAGTGATGCAAATGAATGACACCGTAGGAATGATTTTATGTGGAGGTTTTGGTAAAAGGTTAAGACCGGTTACTGAAACTGTCCCAAAACCACTAGTAGAACTTAAGGAAGACTATACAATTCTCGATAAACAAATATTTGACTTTAAAAGTGCAGGCGTTAAGAAAGTAATCCTACTTACAGGATTCTTGGGAGAAAAAATAGAAGAACGCTACGGCGACAACTACATGGGTGTTGAAATAGAATACGTAAGAGAAGAACAGCCACTTGGAACATTAAATGCCATAAGACTTGGAATGGAACACATGGATGATGATACCCAATGCGTAATAAGAAACGGTGACGTAGTAGCAGACCTGAGCATTAAGAAGATGATTGAAGACGGAGAAAAATCTCCATTTGACTTCACGATATTCGTTACGCAGATGACATCACCATATGGAATAGTGGATTTAAGCGGTGATAAAATCGTATCATTTAAGGAAAAACCACTGCTTGACTACTACATAAACGGTGGAATATACTTCTCCAAGGGCAAACTGGACTTTGGCAACTATCAAACAGGAGATATTGAAAAAACAATATTCCCTGAATTAGCTAAGGACAAGAAACTTGGATACTACAAGGAAAACGGTCTTTTCTGGATGGCAGTTGACACATCCAAGGAATTACAGCAGGTACAGCAGGAGTATGAAAACAGGATAGATAAGCCATGGGGATATGAGAAAATATTAATCTATACTGAAAAATATTTGACCAAGGAACTCTTCCTGAAGGAAGGATATCAGACAAGCTTCCACTACCACCCAAATAAGGATGAAACCATGTACATCGTAAGCGGTAAGGGATACATTGAATTTGAGGATAAAAAGGAGTACTTCAACAAGAAGGACACAATCAGAATCGAACCGAACACTCCTCATACCATTGTAGCAACCGAAAACACCATACTACATGAGGTATCAACGCCGGACTTGGATGATACAATCAGAATCAAGGACTTCTATGACACCGAAACACCTGAGGGTGACAGATAGTTTAGATGTCTAAACTATTCTAATATCTCTTTTTTTTATAAAAATTTTCATTATTATACAACGATTGACTTTTTTGGGAAGTGCATATTTTGAGTGATATTACAATTTTGGATTATGGCAGCGGCAATATTCTAAGCATATATAATGGATTTAAGAAGATAGGCGTGGATGTAGGAGTATCCAGTGACAGGGATGTTATCAAAGAATCCGATGCCATCATACTGCCCGGGGTTGGAGCATATGGAGCCGTTATGGATAACCTTGTCAACTACAAGGAATTGATATATGAACACGTGGATGATAACAAGCCTCTTCTGGGCATATGTCTGGGTCTTCAGGTACTGTTTACGGACAGTGAGGAAAGTCCTGACGTGGAGGGATTGAACATATTCAATGGCAGCGTCAAAAGGTTTGACTTGCCTGAGGAGTACAAGATACC
>MVJJ01000019.1 GCA_003266145.1 Methanosphaera sp. SHI613 | reverse complement strand
GTATTTATAAATAAAATATGTATTAATATTGGTAATATTTAACTATATAATACATTCAATAATTACATATAAACATAACTAAAAACTATTTAAAAAAGGATTAATCTTTAAAATTAACATGATAAGTAAAAACAAGAAATTTAATAAGTATATTTAAAAAATAAAAGCTTAAATCATGAAAAAATATTCATAAAATGGGTGTTGTCGCCCCCCTGGTTAAGTAAAAAAAATAAAGGTTATTGAACGTCAAAACACGTTTAAGTAAATAAGAGTAGATTTTTATTATTAGGATATATATACAGTAATATGAAGATTAATGATTATCATTATCGTATTTTATTCATTATCCATATTACAAATTTGTTCAAATTATTGAACGAATGTAGCATTATCTTGTTCAAATATTTGTCTGTTATTATTTTGAAATGATTAATAAAATTTCTTAATTGATTCAATGAGTTCTGATGAAGTTTTCAATAAGCCATGCTGATATGCTGATATCGGAGTCATACATTTCTATTTCATCCTTTGTAAACCACTTTGCCTTAAGTATCTCATCACCGTCAACCTTTATCTCGCCGCTGTCATAGTCGGCGGTAAAGCCCAGCATCAGAGAGTTAGGAAATGGCCAGGACTGACTTCGCATATACTTTACGTTTTTTATGTTGATTCCTACCTCTTCATGCACTTCTCTTACAACGGCTTCCTCTATACTTTCACCGGCTTCTACAAAACCGGCAATTAATGCATAATTTATTGATTTATGATAACTGTGTCTTGCCATGAGAAGCTTATCATCATTTGATATTGCCACTATTATGGCTGGTGATATTCTTGAATAATGTACTTGTCCACATTCAGGACACTTCATCATCATATCCTTATCATCCACAACATTCCTGCATCCGCATCGTCCACAGAATCTATGGCTCATATACCAATCCCTTACGAGTACTGCACGGGCACTCATTAGATATAATGGATGGTTAAAATCATATACCTCAAATAGGCTATGGAAATTATCGCAATCTATATCTGTATTGGCTACATAGCAATCATTACCCTTAAATTTACCTATATAAAACTTAAAGTCCAAATCGAATTTTTTGATCTCTTCAGGAGCAAATAATTCCAAATTATCATTCCCATTTAGGTATAATTGCCTGTTGTTGTTAAATATAAAATAATATGCATCATCATTACTTTCATGTTCTTTCTTAAAATCGATGTCATAATACTTGTAAAGTGATTCTTCTATCATAGTAGTATATCTCTTTTTTATTGTTTTTTAAGTTAAGTACATTTTAAATTAAATGTGATTAAAGAAAAAATATTATAACATAATTTATATCCAAAATCAAACATATCATATATCAAATTTATTAATTAACAAAACAGATATCTAAAAAAATAGTAGGATGTGTTGTTAATGATTTATTCAAAGAAAATTTTCATCATCCTGTTGTTAATGTTATTATTGCTGCCGACATCATGTGCCAGTAGTGATGATAATCAGATGACTGATGACAATTCCATTACACAAGTATATAACTACGTTAATTCAGATAATACTGATAATCAATTATCATATGCTGATGAGAATTCAATATTAAATGAGGAACCTGTCACCAATGATGTGTACTTCGATTCATCTGCGGCAAATGATAGAGGAAATGGTTCAAAGGAAAATCCATATCAAAAGTTAAACACTGCAAGAATAGGATCAAACAATATCATACATATGGCAGATGGTGAGTATAAAATAAACACGATCTTTAACGCAAGAAATATAACATTCGTAGGTGAATCTGCAGAGAATACAATACTTACAAGCACTACATTAAGAAACACGAACAGTAGTTTTATCATAACAAATTTAACCCTGTTGAACTGTACACTTACAAACAACGGCAGTTTATACATGGATAATGTCATATTCCGTGATTCCGATAAATATATCAATTCCATAGGAAGGAATATGTCTATAAACAATTCTTCATTCATAAACTGCAGCAATGAAGTCGGTGGAGCATTATATGCTAACGATTCAAATATAAGCATGAACAATTCACGTTTCATCAACTGTTCAGGTCTTGATGGAGCTGGCATATTGGCCAGAAATAGCTTAATAAACATATCCAATACATTATTCATGGATAATCACTCGGATAATATCGGTGGAGCTATCGTATCGTTAACATCCGAAATGCAAATAACAAACGTTACCTTCAGAAACAATTCTGCAAGATATTATGGTGGATCAATCTATTCAATCTACGGATCAATGATTCTGGAAGACTCCAATTTTGAATATAATAATGCAAACGATGGAGGAGCAATATACATTGATGAAGCAGTTTCCTGTAGGATTTACAACAACAACTTTACAAACAACAATGCAGATACAAACATTGTCTACCTGGTAAGCTGCAACTGTACATGTAACGTGTCAGGAGATAATTATTTCAAAAACAACTCTGCATTGGATATATATGAAAGCAGTATCCCCAATATGTTTATAGGAAATGGCAATTATACTATGATAAATTATAATTATACAACTAATGATACATTGCCTGATAGGTATGACTTAAGACAATTGGGTTATGTGACAAGCGTCAAGAATCAGGGCTCCGATGGTAATTGCTGGGCATTCGGTACGCTTGCGACATTGGAGTCATGTCTATTGAAGGCATCCAACATCACCTATGACTTTTCAGAAGATAACATGAAAAACATCATGGCCCAATACTCCGATTATGGATGGAGCTTTGAAGTGAATGTTGGTGGAAAAGATGAAATGGCACTAGGATACCTTACAAGCTGGCTAGGACCGGTTTATGAATTTGAAGATAAATATCGTGTACATTCATTGTTATCACCTGTTCTTAACAGTTCAATACATCTTCAAAACGTATTGTATCTTAAACGAACTAATTATACAGATAACGATGATATAAAAAGGGCATTGATGACATATGGTTCCGTTAGTGCTAACCTGGCCTGGGATTTTTCATGTGTAAAAAATAGCAGTTATTTCTGTAATCATGAATCAAAGATTAATCATGCGATAAGTATTGTAGGATGGGATGATAACTATTCAAGAGATAACTTTAAAGATACGCCTGATGGTGATGGCGCTTGGATAATTAAAAACAGCTGGGGCGAAAATAGTGGTGAAAATGGTTTTTATTATATTTCATACTATGATAAATATCATGCATTGGCATCCGACCTATATACATTCATATTCAATGATAGTATAAGACTAGACAACAATTACCAGTATGACATTAGTGGAATTACCGATTACTACTATCAACCATCCAATACAGCTTGGTATAAGAATGTCTATTCAATACGATCAAATGAATATCTTGAAGCTGTTTCAACATACTTCAATAGTCTGACAAATTATACCCTTAGCATATATGTGAATGATGAATTAAGACACTCACAGAAATCTTCATCAAAAAGTGGCTATTATACAATTTATCTGGACAATAAATTGGCCTTGCATAAAGATGATAAATTGGAGATTGTCTTTAAAGTAACAACGGAAAATGATACTGGAATACCAATATCCGAGATATTCAGCCTGAAAAAATTATATTATGGGGAAAATATTTCATTTGTCAGTTATGATGGAATTAACTGGGATGACTTCTATAACTTAAACGGTAGCTATCCAAATCATACATATACATCACAGGTTGCATCAATCAAGGCATTTACCCAGAATATGATAGCATCACTAAACTTGACAGCTAATAATAAGAATCCCTGTGAAATAACAGCCCATGTATTTGACCAATATGGAAATGCTATTGATGAAGGTAATGTATGCTTCATGATAGAGGATGAAATGATAAATGCCACGGTAAATAATGGGACTGCCAAGATAACAAAATCACTTCCCCTTGGATTGAATAACATTACGGCAGTATTCAATCAGGAAGGATATAACCAAGCCCAGAATAGCATAAACGTTACAGTTACAACTCCTCCAAAAGAAGACTGCAATATCATAATTACATATGAAAGGATAAATGATAATCTGGTGATAAATGCGGAGGTCATAAACGATAACCTAACTCATGTTAATGGTGGAAAGGTTGTCTTTAAAGTAAACGGTAAAACATTGAAGGATGAAAATGGAAAAGTAATCTATGTAAAAGTAGATGATGGTATTGCCACGATTACATATAACTTACCGGATGATAAACCTAGAAATATAACATTAACTGTAGTATATTCCGGAACTAGTAATTATCAAAAATCCACAAATACCACGACAATAGAAATACCTAAAATAAATCCGACATTTAAAATTACACCTCCTCAACCTGTATATGTCCTTTCTACAATACACATAGAAGCTACAATTGAGGATTCTTCCAAAATAATCAATGAGGGTAAGGTAATCTTTAAGATTAACGGTAAGACACTTAAGGATACTAATGGTAAAGTAATTTATGCTAAAATAGTAAACAATGTTGCATATGTGGATTATGAAATTTCTGAAAATTATAAGCCCAAAAGTTATACTCTGACAGCGGTTCTTATCAGTGATTATTATAATCGAGTAGAAGCCTCTGAAACGTTAACCGTAATAAAAACTTAAGAAAAAAGGAAAGTTATATGAAAATAGGATATATGTATTATTATCCTTTTCACTATTTTTTTTAATCAAATGACAAGTTATATGACTTCAAAAACTTTAACCATAAGTCAGGATTCTCCTCATTTAAATCATAGACTATTTCAATATGAATCCTATCCTCAATAACATTATACTTATACTCAGTTATATTTTCATGCGTATATACTATCAGATTATACAGCTGAGGCAATTCATCTTTAGGAATGTACGCATCAACTTCCAAAGTATTTTCATTTAATTGTACCTGAGAATCATCGCTGCAAGTAAATTTTTTTGTGTTTTTCTGTATGTCATTAAGTGTTAGTTGAGGAGTCTTCCTGCTTTTTATGTTGTATTGTATGCTATAATCAATTTTATTATGTCTGATATGGGGATATGTGTTTATTATTCTATGGAAGTATCTGTTGAAGTCTTCCTTTTTAATATTTTGTCCAGAGTATTCTGCATATTCATTGAATATTTCTTCCAGAGTAATATCATTTTCCTTAACATTTCGAGGCAGTATTATAAGTTGAGTATTGATAAACTCCCGGATGTCATGTATTGTTTTATCATCAGAATCCGGTTGATGTATTAATGGCCTATTATCATTTTTAGGCCTTTTATTGATTTCTTTTGTATTATTTTTTGTTTTATCTTTCTTAGGAGGTTTATTCTTAGTTGTTTTACTATTCTTTGTCTTGGTGGTTGATTTCTTATTGTCTTTGGAAATTGTGGTTTTTGTTTTCTTAATATTTGTCGTATCTTTGATATTTCCCAAGGTTTTTATCTTGTCTTCCTTGATTTTATGTGTTTTCTTATATTTTAGGATTTGTGTAAAATCAAGTTTGTACTTGCCGTAGAATGACTTTTTAATGAGATTCTCCTCGATGAGTTTTTTTATTGTCTTTTTTGTCTGATTTTTATTCATCTTAGCTAAAGAGGATAAGTCATCCTCATCGAATGTATCAGTAATGTTATAAGTTTTTTCCAGTAAAACAATTACTTCATCTACTGCCGGTGTTTTATCCTTCGAATCATCCCTGATTTTTATTTTTTTACCGGAATTATCATGCTCTGAAAGATATTTGTTTACCTCTTCAATACTTGTCCATTTATAATTGCTCAGCCTATCCCTGATGAGCAACCCATTTTCCACCAATAATTCAAGATCATACTTTTCAATGTTTTTAAGCTTTTTAATGATTAATGTATTTGTATTGAATTTCTCATTTAATGGTATTTTTTCGGCCAGTTTATGAATTACATAGACACTTCTTATGTGCTTACAATCACTGCAGTATCTGTCTGCAGATTCACTGTTACATATCTGACAATTCATAATTAATCATCCCTGAAGTATTCGGATAATATTATTTCCTTATTTGCATAGGTATATTTGTTTTGATTATTTTTGGTCACGTCTATTTTTTCTACTTCTTTAATAATGTTTTGAGTAGTGATATTATTGTCTTCAATATTACCTTTTATGGTACTTACCTCTTTTTTGGTAAGTTTTCCTTGTTTTATGACATTTAATGCATCGAGAAGATCTATCTGTTCATTTGCCGATATTGACCTATCCTGCAGTGCATATTTTATGTATTCCTGAAGTTTAAGTTCATTTCTTGTAGGTCGTACTATTGTTTTTTTAAGTATAAGTTTAGTAAATTCATCATAAGCCTTATCAAGCAGTTCATAGTAATCTATGTTGGTTTTTAATCCGACTTCATCGACTTCGGCATTCAGGTATCTTATTGCCGTGAAGAAATCTATCTCCTCTACGCTGCTTTTACTTGTCTTTATAATGCTTTTGAGATTATCCGATTTTAAGAGTGTTATCAGTTCATATTTATCAGATTTTCTGGAAATCTTAATCTTTGGAGGTATGGATTTTATCTTGTCATATAATTCAGGTTTTTCATCACGTATTTCTCTTATCTGCATCAAATATTGCAGTTCGTTTTCACCTTCATCGTCATACATCTCTTCATTTATCTTCTTAAACAAGTCATGCGTTTTTACCTGTTCGTTGGTAAGATACTTTGCATCAGTACCTAATAGTTGTATGAAGGCGTTTATCTTGTTTTGTGCCTGCTGTTTTAGGTTTATGGTATTTTCTATTTCATCGACAGGGAAGAAATTGTATATGTTGATATCATCAAATTCCGTTCCGAGTCTTTGAACCCTTCCGATTCTTTGCATTATCTTTGTCGGATTCCATGGTATGTCATAGTTTATTATGATATTTGAACGATGAAGGTTTACTCCATGTGACAGTACATCTGTTGATATGAGTATGTTATACTCGTTATGCTGCTTGTTTTTCTTCTTGTTGGCATCAAAGTTATCTATTACCTTTTGCTGTTGTCGTCTTGAGGATTTACCAGTAAACATCAATACTTTATCGGTACAGTTTTCCTTTATTGTCTTGTACAGGTAATTTGCCGTATCTACAAACTCCGTGAATATGATTATCTTCTTATTTCTAAGTTCCTTATTGATTAATTTTATGAGAAGTTTCTCTTTAGGATAATCATCTATGTCCTGCCATAGTTGCTTTATCTTTTTGAAGGATTCATAATCGCTAATAAGGTCCTTTAGGAATTGGTTTGAAAACTCTTCGATGTGTATCTTTCTTATTTTTCCCTTGTTTATATTGTCCTCGATTTCCTTTATATCCTCATTTTCTATCAATTGGTAGATGTTTTTGTTGTAATTGCGTGATATGTAATATTCATTTTTATCCTTAAGTGTGTTTATTGCCTGTTTATGCGTCTTTATACAATTGTCTATTGATTTGTTAAATGCATATAGACTACTTTCCAGTCTTTTAAACAGCAGAGTCTTTATAAATCCACCCATTGACACGTCATCATGAGTATCCTCCGGATGAATAAGGTATTTTGTTGATAGTGGAGTGTACTTTGCATATGTCAATTCATCTGTTATTATCTTTAATGTCTTATCATATTTCTTGCTCAGACTCTTATCAAATGAGTAGTATTTTAGTATTGGCTCGTTAACTACTGGAAATTCAAGGCTGTGTTTCTGTAAGTCTTTCTTGTAGTACTTGTCAATGTCATGTCTTGTTCGTCTTACCATCAGATGCTTGAGTATATCCTCACGAATTTCCTTGGTAACCTGTTTGTTTTCAGCCTCGTATGCATCTTTATCCTCATGTTTATCAAACTTGTCAAGTCGTCTTCTTATAAGATTAAAGTAGTGTTCTATATCCCGTACGTTCGGTATTGTTGAGTCATGGGAGTTCTGAAATAGTTTAATCTGCGCCAATATATCACTTGGCGCATTGTTGTATGGCGTTGCAGATATTAAAATGACATTCTTATCTTCACATATCTTATGTAGTAGTTCATATCGTTGGGTATTTTCATTTCTGAAGTAGTGTGATTCATCTATGAGTACATTGTTGTATTCGCTTTTATCGAAGTTATCCAGTATATCCTCCAGTTTTCCACGTGACTGGCAGTAATAGTTCAAGTCGAAGTCCTTGAGTACCTGTTCCCATCCACCGGGATTTGCCTTGTCAACCAGTGTAGGTGGTGCTATGATGATGCTTTTTCCTTTCAGTTGTCTAAGAAGCAATGCACCCATATATGTTTTTCCAAGTCCTACCACATCAGATAGAAATACCCCTCCATGTTGACTGATTATATCCCTTGCTTGTATTACAGCATGTTTCTGATATTCAAGCATTTTGAAGTTGGCCGGATGTGAACTTTCATCGAAGTCTATCTGATCGCTGTCTATTTGTTCCAAGAAGTATTCGTATAGGAACTTAAGGTATAATTCATAGGGTGTTATGTCATCATTTATCCACGTATAATTCTTAATAGTGTCCAAGTATTCCTCTTTGACATCTATTGCATTGCCCCATAGGCTGTTAAACTTATCCAAGCTTCTTGTATAGTCTTCATGACTTGTCAGTTCAACGTTCAGTTCAAAGTCTTCCTCCTTCGTATTTGTTATATTCGTTGAACCTGTTATTACACGTCCTTGACCATTATCCAAGCTTAATATGTACATTTTTGGTGAGAGGATTCTCTTATTGTATACTCTTATTTCTATCTTATCTTCCTCTAGCCATGTGATAAATTCTTTTACACCCTCTTCTATCTGGTATGAGTTTTCACAGTTTTTGAATTCCTCTTTTATATTCTCTTTGAGGTTGTGTTTTATCTGTTTGGAGGATATTTGTTTGAATTGATTGTTTTGAAGTATTTGATATTCATCTTTAAGTCCTGTTCCTATGAGTATTCTTATCTTATCTGTTGCATTTAGGTTATATACATACTTGGAAAAACCTGTCACATAGAAGTATCCAATCATGCAATCAAATAAATCTGTATAGCTAAGTAGTCCGTTAATCTTTTCTTTTAGATTGCTTGAATATTCATCTATTACAAGTTTTGAATTTGACATCTTATATTCTCCTATATTATTTGGTTTTATTTAATCACTATATACTTTCTGCAGTTTTTATCATTTGGCATATATTAGTTTTTGATTATCAATCTGCAGTATTTTATGCTTTTTTAGCAGTTTGCATACAAGCTTATTATCATCAGTTTTATAATCATCAGATACCATTAGTGATATTACACCTGTATCATCTATTATATCCAATGCTTTTTCTATGAAGTAATATTCATATCTTTGATTGTTATCGTATACTTCATATCTTCTAAGCTGTTTTTTAATATCCTTTTTACCCGTTAGACTTACCTGTTCTACGTTTGATACTATTATATCGAATTTATGCTTGTCTGTGAATACTTGCCTAAAGTCAAGTGCATATATCAGTGGGTAATATCCATGTTTCTTTTTGAAATTTTCTTCAAAATACATGTTCATCTTGGTATGCAGGTGTGTTTTATTGTAATGGGTTACTATGTCATTTATTGTCTCTGATTTTGTTTTGTCCAGATTCACTTTATCTAATTGTTTGCTCATGTAGAGGTATTCATCGTATAAATTTAATGCATCTGTATACAATATATTTGAATTGTCGGAAAGTAATGTTTTAGCATTTATAATGGACTTTTTATTTAATGTAATCATGTATATGTTATTTCTAATAGTCTCTTTAAACAAGTTTTCCATTGATGGGTGAATATATCCTTGAATTATCTTGTTTACATATTTTAGCTTGGCTATTAGAATGATCATATTATTTATTGTGATGGCTGAGTTGACTGAAAAGTCAAGTATTTTAATGTTATCTAAGATATTACTTATTGAATCTATATTGTATATGATTGCTAGTGGTATCTTCATGTTAACATATGTTCTTCCACCATTTCTACAGGCCTCATCTATATGCTTTTGTATTAATTTTCTATTGTCATATGCATATTTTACATAGCTTGCAATATCATCTCTGGATATGATGGTATTTCTTGTCAAGTACTCGATTAATGTATCCTCGCACACAGATTTTACATGTGCCTGTGAGATTGAATTTTGATTATTTAGATAGCAGTACAAATCATATATTGTATTGACACTTATATCTTCACCAGTTGAACTTTCAACCTCTAGAATCTTATCATAGACCTTTCTTGTCAAGCTTTTTTTAGGTACCAACTTGTTTATTATATAAACAAGAACATTAATTACCAGCTCATATGAATCAAAATTACTGGTAGATTCTTCCTGGTACTTATCAAGTTTATTTATGATATCAGAAAGCGTGCGAATCAATTGGGATTCCTGGTTATTTTTAAGCAAACTCTTTATGTTATCACTTGATATTTTCATTGATAGAAATTCAGATAACAGGTTTTCACTGGATATGTAACCACACCAATGAATAGACTCATCAATTCTGGATCTATAATTAACCAACCTGTTATCCTCAACAACATACTCTAAAAACAGGTATGAATAAAACCATCTGCTGCTATAATCACTGTATACTGTTATGAATGCATGATTGGTCTGGTTAAGTGATAACAAGTTATAAATGACATCCTCCAATTGCTTATAATCTTCAATATTTACCAACTTAATGACATATACTTCAATATCATTAAAATCATCATCCATAAAGCTACCATAGTATAATAGATTAATGATATTTGATTGATGACTACTGCTATCAAGATATAAAACATCCTCCCTATCATTAATATTAATGTTAAATGCTTCTAATAGAAAACGTTCATAGTCATCAATAGAAAATTGATTATATGCTAACTCATTAAGATTCATAATACTATTTATGAATTTATTCATTAATCAAAATATTGATGAATAGGATAACCTTGATAATTATAGATTATCTTTGTAATAAGGTATCTAAAAATTTAGGTATAGAAATATAAAGTATAGAATATAATACTATCAAAACCTCAATCTAAGTTAACCATAAACACATACACAATAGATAACTCTTAGATTAATCACTAATTCTAACAGAACATGGAAAACACAACATACTAGAACAACACGACTAGAGCATATAAATCAGATACTTTAAAAATACTATCCATGCTGCGAAATAATCATAAATATCATCTAAACCGGACAATATCAAACCTAAAAAAACTGATAATATAAGAAATCGTTATTATAATAATGATAAATACTTATATCTAAAAACCCATTGTATTGGTCTTATTATTTTAAGCATATACTGATTTTTCATCACTTGACTTTTTTTATGATAAAATATAAAAACTCTTAAAAATTTAGAGTTTATGCATTCTAATGAAAAAACTTTTAATTTTTTATACTTTTATATTTTTCAATGCAAAAACTTTAATAAATAAAAGATTTATATAATATATATAATAAAATAGGTAAAGATGATTTAATTATGGTTAAAAGAACTACATATCTAAACAAGCTCAATAAACTGAGAGATACGGAAGAAATAAAAATAATAACAGGAGTGAGACGATCTGGAAAAACCCATCTTCTAAAAGAGTACATCAAACAACTAAAAGAACAACAAATACCTGAAAAAAACATAATATATATCTCTTTTGAATCAAACAGATACAATCACATCAAAGATAATGTAACTTTAAACGATTTAATCTATGAAAAAACCGAGAATATTGAAGGTAAAATCTACTTATTCTTTGATGAAATCCATAAAGTAGATAA
>MVJJ01000054.1 GCA_003266145.1 Methanosphaera sp. SHI613 | reverse complement strand
TTTTTTAGATTTGTCTTGGTCTTAATCAGAGACAGTTTATTTTTTGGCGGATATTTCTTTGAAACTTAATTATTTCGTTAATTTCTGCCGTAATAGATGCTTTTTCTTAAATCTTTTGATGGGGCTCATATAATAAGATAAATTTCAACTCAATAATTATTCATTAAAATAAATGGATTGGTGATGAATATATCCGAAAGGTTAATCTGCCAAAAAACATGAGGATAATCATTAGATAAGATTATAATATCTAAACAATCCATTACTTCTTCTAAAAAGAAGTTAGTGGAGGGTTTTATAGAATTACCATTAAGAGACACTATAAAAAAGAATTGGAATCAAATGAGGGTAAGTCTAGAAAAAATTCCTTAGAACATAAAAAGAATATAAAAAAATTCAGTGACTTATTTATCCAAAAAGTCTATCATTATCTTAAATATTTTATTGCATGTATGTCGTTATTTGATTTGAACAAAGGTAAAAAGAGAGTATTCTATGTAGTACGATTATTTATGGGTTTATTCTCATGTTTAATAAGAAAAAAGTGAAAGTTTTATGGTTTATTGTTTATTTACCCCTAAAAAAATGAAAAGTTAATTGTACTTTATTTTTATTCTTTATGGAGGTTTGTTTTTCTCTTAAACTTCAGAAGGCGTAATGCTTTTTTTTGTTTTAAAATAATTTTTGGCAAGTTTCTATATTGCAAATTTATTTATATCTCTTTGATGAAACAACTTATATTTGGAGGTTTGAAATGGATTATTTAGATTTGATATATGAAAAAAAAAGAAATAATTGGTAAAATTTTCTTATTAATTAGTATAGCAATACTTTTTTACATGTTCATTAATCCCATCAATAGTATCATAATTCAATATGATGAGCGTTTCACTATCAATTTACTTTTATTATCATGGAATGATATGTGGACTACTATTTTTGCGGATGTTCATCCACCTTTATACTATCTAATATTAAAAGGCATATCCTCTATTTTTATAAACAGTGGTGTTGATACAGTATTTGTTTATAAAGTAGTATCAATCATTCCATATATTTTGTTATTAGTAGTTTCAGTGACAAAAATAAGAAATGATTATGGATGGTTTACAAGTGGATTGTTCATGTTTACAATTGCCACTATGAGTGAATTCTTTATTAAGTTCTTAACTATAAGGATGTATTCTTGGGGTTTACTATTCTTAGTTTTAGCATTTATATATCTTAAAGATGTGATGGATAAATCAGATACTAAATCATGGGCTTTGTTCACGTTATTTGTAGTTTTAGCTATGTATATACATAATATAATTCTAATTCCATTGGGATTGATTTATGTGCTTTTATTGGTATACATTTATGTTTTTAAAGATAATTTTAAAGAAGAATTAAAAAAAAATGGTTAATATCAGCAATTATCACTGCTCTTTGTTATTTGCCTTGGTTATTTGTATTGATAAATCAAATCAATACACCACATGGTAATGGATTAAAATCATTTGATATGCTGTTCTGTTTTTTATGTTTTTCCTGCTATCAAAACAACATAATACTATACATACTAACAATAGCTTTATTAGTAGTGGTATGTTTATTATTATATTCTAACTTTAAAGGAAAACTCACTGAACTAAAAAATGGTGATTCAATTATCCCTTATGTGGTAATAGGTTTGATTACATTCTTTGGAACTGTACTATTGGGTGCTGTCATATTACCGATATTATTTGCACCAATTGCTGTCAGATATCTAGTTCCGTTATCCGGAATAATCTGGTTTTCAATTTCAGTCTTAGTGGGGGCTTATGAAAAAAATAAGGCGTTATGGCTTGTTGCACTAGTTTTAATAGTAGTATTAGGTTGTGCAAATTTTGCAACAGAAGTAAATGCATCTCACACGTTATATGATACTTCTATGACTGAAAAACAATTATTGGAAGAACTAAATACTGATGATACAATCATAATTTATGGATCCAGATTTATTTATTTGACTCATCATTATGAGTTGAACAATACACATGCATATGCATTAAAAAATTTATACATGTATTATGATGTGGATTATAAAGTTCAGAAAAATATCACAAAAATACTTGAAGAAAATCCTGATAAAGATGTATATATCATCAAAACAGTAAAAAATAAAAATCAAAGTAATTTTGGAAATAATATAAAATCTAAAAAAGTAGGAACTACTCGTGGAGAGTGGATTATCAAGTTAGAACTAGATAATTAAATCTTACTTTTTATTTTTTTTAAACTATTTTTATTAATATATAAATCGATTTTTAGATAAAATAATCATATTTTTTTTTTAAATCTATACGTTTTTTAATTTTTTCTCTGAATAGACCGTATAATATTGTTATTGGGGAACTTTCAATCTTTTTTGTTGATTTTTTAAGTATTGGCTTGTTTTTTCTATTCATTGAGAGTGTACAACAATTCAGTTTTAAGATAATTCAATAAGAATTTGTTGTCAATGTATAGGTTACTTGGAAATTTGAACTGGTGTTTTTTTGTAAATTATTTGTAATAGCAGCTACAATTTATATTGAAGAGTAATCGCATCCTCTTATTATCCTTCTTTTATTCAGATTTTCAAAAACTACTTATATTTGAGGTGATAAAATGTAGTGTCAAGGAGGTGTTTTTATAAGTTATTTTGATGTTCTAACGGATTATTTTGATAATAATAAAAATGATTTAGGTATAATCTTTTTTGCTATAAGCTTATTGTTATTATGTTATTTATTTATACATCCTATGAATCAACATTTTATTCATGGCGATGAACGTTTTACGCTTTCATTAGTTAATTTATCATTAAATAATGCAATAGATTTAATAATTAAAGATGTGCATCCTCCATTATATTACTTTATATTAATGGGATTTAATCATTTGGTTGGTAATACAGATATTATGCACAATCTATTTATTTCTAAGATAGTGTCAATAATTCCATACATCTGTTTATTGATTATTTCAGCAACTAAACTTAGAAAAGACGAAGGATGGTTTGTAGCAGGGTTATTTGCATTAACAATTATTACGATGTCTGGTTTTTTCACCAGTTATTGTACACTAAGGATGTATAGCTGGTCATTATTATTCTCGATATTATCGTATATCTACTTTAAAGAAATATTTAAAAATAGTTCTATAAAAAATTGGGTTTTATTCTCAATATTTTGTGTATTAGGTGCATATACTCATTATTTTACATTATTCCCTTCATTTATAATGTATTGTATGTTGCTATTAAATAGTTACATAAAACACAAAAATGATCTGCTAGTGCTTAAAGAAGAAATAAAAAAACTAGTAATGTCTGTATTGTTGGCCATAGTTTTATATATCCCTTGGTTATCAGTATTATTACAACAAGTTAATCAAGCACATAGTGATTATTCTTGGAGTATCGGGTATATTCCTACCTTGGGAAATGTAACAAATTACATAACATTTTGTGCAGTAAATGATAATGCATTCACTGTTGATGCTATAATTCTTAAATTGATTACAATATGTTTAATAATTATTTTGTTGGCTTTAATCTATAAAACATTTAAGGATAAAGGAATTTCAGAAACAATGAAGTCTTATGACGGAATTATTATTTATTTGATGACTATAATTATAGGAACTATCATATTAAATTTAACATTCCAACCATTAATTGAACGTTATGTAATTCCTGCTATGGGTATATTTTGGATATCTTTTGTTATAGTACTCAATAAACTGGAAAATAAAAAAGTTGCTTTGATTTTATTTGTCATATGTTTATTATTGAGTTGTGGTAGTTTTGTAAAAATGGAAGATCAATCCCAAGAAACAATTAAATCATCTATTCATCGAGAAAATTTATTTGAAAAGTTAAATAATGATAATAATGTAATTATTTATCCAAGTAACTACAGGTACTCTTGTTATCATAATTTTTTAAATAATTCTATTCAATATTCGCGAGCACAGAATAAATGGACTTATGTTCAAGATTATAAGGTTGAAAAGAACTTAACTAAGATTGTGGATGATAATCCTGGTAAAAAAGTGTATATGATGGATGAAAATTATAAAGATCCTAAAAAAGGTATTAGATATCCTAAAGAGCTTAAAACAAAGCCACAAAAAGGATATGATGAATTTATTTTATTAACTAAAAAATAGTAACTCTATTTTTTTTATTTCTTTTTTTCTTTAATTTACGGGTTCGTAATTTTATTTTATTTAATTATTTTTTCCTGATTTTGTTAGTATTCTTAAATGATATTAAGTATGAATTACAAATATATACTTAACTATTAAGTTGGATTACGGAGAATTATTAATGAAATCTAAAATAGCAGTATTTGGTTCATGTGTATCTATGGATAATTTTCGATCTGCACATAATAACTATAGAGATGATTTTGAATTATCATCAGTCCAACTTAGATTATCCTTGATAAGTGTCATGCAGGAAGCCATTGAATTCACAGAGGAAGAAATTAAAATACTTCCTGACACTCCCCGACATAGATTCAGTACAAATGTTTTAAGAAATGATTTAAGCAAAAACTTTTTTAAACAAATCAATGAAGATATTGAAGTCATGGTTCTGGATTTGTATTTTGATCTTCTTTTTGGAGTACTATTTACTAATCGGGGTGTCATAACAAATAACACATGGGATTATACCAATTCTGATTTTTATAAGGGTCTTACTCAGAAAAAAGAATATTCTTTCAATGAAAATCCCTATGAATATTATGTATTATGGACTAAATATTGTGATAAATTTTTTAATTATTTAAAAGAAAATTATCCTGGCTTAAAAATCATATTAAATAAAGTAAAAATTGTAGATAAAGTTAAAGATAAAAATGGGGAATATTATATTGAACCTTTATACACAAAACGAGCTGAAAAATTAAATCCTCTAATTGACATGATAGAAGGATATGTCTTATCTAATTATGATGTCATATTTGTTGATTTAACCGATGAGGTTACAAGTGATGAAAATCATATATGGGGAAAAAGTTTGGTCCATTATAATATAGAGTATTATCATAATTTTTACAAGGTAATTCAGGACATAATCAGTGGAAACGATTCAAAATACTATTATCAAAAAAATAACATAATCTATGATGAAAAAATCATACCAAAAAAATATAAATCATTTAATTACAGATTACGTAATATAAGGAATTCACATAAAAAAACAGATGATATAATTAATACTTTTAAAAATATTTTCTGATAATTTCTTTTATGTATGAGTGATTTGTGATAAATATGAATTATTTTGATGTTATTTATGAAAACAAAGAGAATATGGGTAAAATTCTTTTTATTGTTAGCGTTATGCTTTTTATTTCCTTATTTTTAACACCATTGAATAATATTTTTATTCACACTGATGAAAGATTTACTATTGATTTGATACGTTTATCTTTTGTTGATGCTTTAAAATTAACTATTAATGATGTACATCCTCCATTGTACTATTTCTTGCTAAAAATATTCTACGGGATAATATCCACTTTAGGTTTATCAGAGGATATATTTTTTATTTCAAAAATTTTTTCAATGATACCTTATGCCATAATATTACTTATTTCATGGATTAAAATCAGAAAAGAATATGGTATGTTTACCAGTGGATTATTTTCATTTGCATTAATCACTATGAGTGGTTTTTATATACAATATTTAACTGTAAGAATGTATAGTTGGTGTTTATTGTTTTTAATAATTCAATTCTTAATATTTAAGGATGTTTTAAAAAACAATGATGTCAAATCATGGAGTTATTTTACATTACTGGCAATTATTGGTGCATATGCCCATTACTTTTTATTAATTACGTCAGGTTTATTTTATCTTATAATGTTTGTAAACTACTATAATAATAGGGTAGCTGTTTCAGATTTCAAATCATTGATAAAATATTATGCATGCTCCATTACTGCTTTAATAATTTCCTTAATTCCATGGATGTTTGTATTGATACCTCAAACAATTAGGGCAAGACAACAGGTTAATACCGTAGCGGATTCTTTGGATATTGTTCAGGTAATTAACTATTTTTCATATCATGCAGTATATGAGTATGGTCCTAGTTATGATATAATATTCGCTAGGATTATTGCAATTGTTTTATTAATAATTCTGCTCTATATTTTCATTAAAGGATTTAGTACTAAATATTCTGAGAATAAAATATATTTAGCATCTGGTTTAGGTCTTTATTTGCTTACTATGATTGTTGGTGTATTGATATTAACAATTACATTTAAACCGTTATCTACAAGGTATATTCTTCCAGTAATAGGAGTATTCTGGCTTTCAGCAGCTATAGTTATTGATAAAATTGATAATAGAAAATTATTTACCATTGTTTTAATTATGATAGTGATACTGGCTGGTTTGAGCTTGATAAAAACTATTGAAAAAACGCCATACTGGATGGAAGAGGCAAATAATGAAACAGACATACTTGAAGAATTGAATGATAAGAATAATATTATAATCTATGCTAATGATTACTATTACGCTTGTTATCACGATGATTTGGATAAAACTAGGGGTTATGCTACAAGAAAATTAAGATGGTCATTTGAGGATGATTATAAAGTTCAAAAAAATATTTCTAAAATTATTGAGGATAATGAAGATAAAGATGTATATATGATTAAATCAATCAAAAATAAGAATGATAAAAAGATTTATTCCAATGTTACTGGTGAAAAAGTAGGTCAAAGAGGTAAAATATATTTTTTAAAATTAAATAAAACTTCTTAATCTTTTTTTTACTATTTTTTTATATTACTTTCCTGTTCTATGTATATTGGTCTGTTTTTTATTTCGGTATAAGTCTTTTCCAGATATTTACCCAGTATTCCTATGGACAATAGTTGTATTCCACCCAATAATAAGATAACACATATTGTTGATGTCCACCCCTGTACTGGATCTGAAAATAGGAAGTGTCTGATTAATAGGATTATTATGATTAAAAATGCCGCCATCGATATTATTATCCCAAGTAATGTTGATATGGTAAGTGGGGCTGTAGTGAAGGCGACTATTCCTTCAATTGAATATCTGAATAATCCCCAAAATGACCAACTGGTTTCTCCTGTTGCTCTTTCAATATTTTCATATGAAATCCATTTAGTTTTAAATCCTATCCAATTGAACAATCCCTTGGAAAATCGATTATATTCTTGGAGTTCTAATAATGCATCAACTGATTGTCTTGTCATAATACGATAATCTCTTGCACCATCTACCAGTTCCAGTTCTGATATTTTATTGATTAGTTTGTAGAACATCCTTGCAAAAAATGATCTTATTGGTGGTTCACCAGCTCGGGTAGTTCTTCTAGTTGCAACAATATCATAATTTGAATTTTCTATCGTGTCAATCATCTCTGGCAGTATGTTTGGTGGATCTTGTAAATCAACATCCATAATTACAACATAATCTCCACGACTATTTGTCAATCCTGCATATAATGCGGATTCTTTTCCAAAATTTCTACTAAATGAGATATATTTGACTTTAGAATCAATATTACTTAGTTTTTTCATATTTTCTAAGGTTTTGTCCTTAGAACCATCATTTATGAATATTATTTCATAGTCTATTTCTTTATTCATGTTATTGAATGTCTTTGTTATTTCATCATAGAATAAATTGACACTTTCTTCTTCATTATAACATGGGACTATGATATCAATTAGTTTCATTTTTTCCCCTTTAATTTATAATTAATGAAAATCAATATATGATTAGATTAACTAAAGTATTTCTTCTTGTAAGCTATTAAATTTTATCATTTAATGAGGTTGGATTATTGGTAGGAATACTTCAGAAAAATTCTTTAAGTGAAAATTATGGAGTTAAAAAAAGAGTTAGTATCGTATGTGATTTTTGGTATTTTGACTACTGTTGTAAACATAGTCGTCTATTATCTTTTTGGAGATATCCTTGGGGTTAATTATGTAATATCTAATATTATTGCATGGTTTTTATCAGTATTGTTTGCCTATGTAACGAATCGTATCTGGGTATTTGAGAGCAAAAATGATAATATTCTTAAGGAGGTTGTCCTATTTTTTGGTGGAAGGGCCTTTTCAGGAGTAGTTGACACATTGCTTATGGTGTTATTTATAGAAGTTCTGCTGGTGGGAGACTTTGTATCAAAAATTATCATTCAGGTTATCGTTGTGATATTGAATTATGTAATCAGTAAACTAATAGTTTTTAAATGAAATTTATAAAATATTATTGTTACATGTACCTATCACATACTATTTTTTTATTTTTATATTAGTATCACTATAATAATTAATTTTATACTTAATATAAAATAAGTTTTCATGTTCTACATTATTTTAATTTAACGATTTTTTAAGTATTCGGTAAGTAATTCTCATTGCTTATTTTGGTGTTTCTATTCTAATGATTTTCTACAAGAAGACTTTTCTTAGTTGATTTTCATTAGCAGAAGATGTTTAGTAGAATTTATTTAGAAAATGAATTTATGTATCAATCTGGTGATTTGGGCTAGTTTAATTGGCATTTATTTTTTTATATTCAGAAGAATAAAAACTTTTTTTAAACGAACATTGTTTTTTATAAATAAATTATTATAACTATTTGTATAATAAAATCGTTGAATAATAAAAATTTTATAAAAATAATTATTGAAAAAAGTGTTGAGTGATACTCGAAAATATTTTTAATAGAAATCCTTTTTATATTCAAACGTTATGTATTGTTTAGTCTTCTTCCATATCCATAATCTGTGGAATAATTAATCTCATAATTTTATTGCATTTTTTTAAATCATTTTAATGAATGTTTTCATATAACTTATAATTCTCTTTGCTTTCAATTATTTCAATAATTATTTATAATTTTAATGTAATATTCTATAATTTTTATTAATTTATTTAATAAATATTGTGTTCATGGTGTTTTTTATGATAATATGTTAAACAATGTATAAGATATGTTTTATTTTTTAACCATAAAACTATATTGATGTTTATACAAATATAATAACATAAGCTATAGTAATATTTTTAAATATTATTTAAATAATGATAATTAGTATTTATTAAAAGATTTAATGGAGTTAGATATTTAATGACCACAAAGGATATTCCAAAAGATTATGATCAATCAATGGAAGAGGAATTGCAGGATTTATGGCAAAAGGAAAATACATATCGTTTTATTGGTGATGGAACAAAACCAACATATATCATAGACACACCACCACCATATCCAACAGGAAAACTTCACATGGGACACGTACTAAACTGGGTGTACATGGATATCATTGCACGTTACAAACGTATGAACAATTACGACGTACTATTTCCACAGGGATGGGACTGTCATGGACTACCTACTGAGGTAAAAGTCGAAGAAATTCATGGTATCAAGAAAAATGATGTATCAAGAGAAAAGTTCCGTGAATACTGTATAGACCTTACTCATGAAAACATAGAGAAGATGAGAAAACAGATGAGAAGTATGGGTTACTCACAAGACTGGGATCATGAATACATCACCATGCTGCCTGAAAACAAGTACAGAACACAACTATCCTTCCTTGAATTATATGATAAGGACATGATATATCAGGATATTCATCCAATAAACTGGTGTCCACGTTGTGAAACCGCAATAGCATTTGCAGAAGTAGAATACAAGGACAACACGACCAAACTAAACTATGTAAACTTCCCTGCAAGCGAAGGTGACGGAGTAGCAACAATAGCAACAACAAGGCCAGAACTATTATGTGCATGTGTAGCAGTAGTAGTACACCCTGACGATGAAAGATACACAAACCTCCACGGAAAAACAGTAACCCTACCAATTTATGAACGTGAAGTAAAAATCATCACCGATGAATCAGTAGACCCAGAATACGGTACAGGTGTAGTAATGATATGTACCTTTGGGGATAAAACTGACGTAGAATGGGTAACAAGATATGACCTTGACGTAATTGATGCTATAAGTGAAGATGGACACATGCTTGAAGTTGCAGGCAAATACTCCGGAATGGAAATAAAGGAATGTCGTAAAGCAATCATTGAAGATCTAAAGAATGAAGGATATCTAACAAAACAGGAAGATGTAGACCAAAATGTTGGATTATGCTGGAGATGTAAAACCCCAATAGAAATAATGACAAAAAAACAATGGTTCGTAGCAGTAAAACAGATGACCGAAGACATCATAAAACAAGCATCAAGCATGAGATGGATTCCTGATCACATGTACATAAGACTTGAAAACTGGGCTAACTCCATGGACTGGGACTGGTGTATCTCAAGACAAAGAATATTCGCTACACCTATACCTGTATGGTACTGTGATGACTGTCATGAAGTGGTACTTCCAAGCAAGGAACAACTACCTGTAGATCCAACAATAGACAAACCTGATCATGCATGCAGTTGTGGATGCAACTCATTTACCGCCGAAGAGGATGTACTTGACACATGGATGGACAGTTCAATCACCCCATTAACAGTTGCAGACTGGCCAAATCCTGGTTGGGAAAATGTTTATCCATCAACCCTCAGACCACAGGGACATGATATCATACGAACATGGGCATTCTATACTATTCTACGTTGTTATGCATTGACAGGAGAAAAACCGTTTGATGAGTTAGTCATAAACGGTATGGTCTTTGGTGAAGATGGACACAAGATGAGTAAATCATTAGGTAACGTAATAGCACCAGAAGAGGTAATAACCGAGTATGGAGCAGATGCTCTAAGACTCTGGAGTGCAAACAGCGTACCGGGTTCAGACGTACCATTTGCATGGAAAGACATCAAACACGCATACAAATTCCTCAGAAAATTCTGGAACGCATTCAGATTCATCAACATGAACCTCGGGGATGATGTAGCCGATTCATTAACCGGAGATAACATCATAGACAAATGGATACTATCAAAACTAAACAGACTAAACAAAACAGTCACAACCGCATATGAGGAATACAACTTTGCAAAGGCAGAACAGTCGATATATAACTTTGTATGGCATGACTTCTGTGATGAATACATTGAAGCAGTAAAATATCGTTTATATGATGAGCTAGACTCAACTGCCGATGCCAAATATGTACTTAAATATGTAATAGAAACAGTACTGAAACTTATGGCACCGATAACTCCATTCTTTGCAGACTTGGTAAACGGATATCTTGGAAACGATTCCATGGACTTACACGTCGGAGGATGGCCTGAAGTCAATGAAGACTTAATAGATGATGAAGCCGAACAGGTAGGCGATTATGCAATAGATATCATTGACGAATTAAGAAGATACAAATCATCACATGGAATACCATTAAATCAATTATTAAGTACAGTAAACATCTACTCAGATGAAGTTTCCGTTATAGAAAAATCCATAGATGATATCAAAAACACCAACAAGGTAGATAACATCACAGTACAAAATGGTAAACCGGACTTACATGAAAAAGTAACAAAAGTAGAACCAGTCATGAGTAAAATAGGCCCGGTATTCAAACAGGATGCCAAGAAAATCATTGACTACATAGCAAATACTGACCCTGAAGAAATTGCAAAAATCCTTGAAGAAAATGGTGAAGTATCAGTTGATAATGTGGCATTTAGTTACGAACATATCACCACAGAATCAGAACTGGTAAGTAAAACCGGTGAAGTAGTGGATATTCTAAAAACAGAAAAATATCAGATACTACTTGAAGTACAACAATGATATTTTTCTAATATGATAAATTAATGGTTATATCATCATATTAATAACCTTAATTTATATTTATTTGAAGCTGTAAAGTTTTATAGGCTTAAATTATCTTTTTCTTTTTTATCAGTCCAATCAAGCATTTGGTAATATAAATAGCTTAATATTCCATTTCTAGTTTTGTAACGTTTTTTTTATTATTTTTGGATCTGTATTTCTGTAGTAGTTGTCTAATTTGTTGGATGTTTTTTCTATTT
>MVJJ01000169.1 GCA_003266145.1 Methanosphaera sp. SHI613 | reverse complement strand
CGTTCTCCACATCCGATATATACAACTATATCAGCGTCTGCCCATTTTGCTAATTGTTGTTGGGTAACTGTTTTACCTGATCCGAATGGACCTGGAATAGCGGATGTTCCACCTTTAGCTACACAGAAAAATGTGTCCTGTGCTCTTTGACCGGTTATAAGTGGTACATCAGGGTCTAATTTGTTGACGTATGGTCTACCTACTCTTACTGGCCAGATTTGCATCATTTGTAATTTTTTAATTCCATCATCAGTTTCGATTTCTGCAATATCGTCTACTACAGTGTGTCTTCCACTTTCGATAGATTTTACAGTACCTGATACATTTGGTGGTACCATAATTTTATGTTCTATAGCTACAGTTTCTTGAACTGTACCAATGATGTCTCCACCATTTACTTTATCTCCAACAGATACTGTTGGTTTGAAATCCCATTCTTTTGTTTTGTCTAATGCTGGTACGTCTACCCCTCTAGGTAAGTAGTCTCCGGATAAACTTTTAATTTCGGTTAATGGTCTTTGAATACCATCGTAAATTGATTTAAGTATACCAGGACCTAATTCTACTGAGAGAGGACCACCAGTACTTTCTACTTTTTCTCCTGGTTTGATACCAGCAGTTTCTTCGTAAACCTGAATTGTGGCTGTATCGCCTTCAAGTTCAATAATTTCACCTATGAGTCCAATATCACCGACACGAACCATTTCGTGCATCTGGGTACCTCTCATACCTCCACCGACAATAACTGGACCTGCAATTTTAATAATTTTTCCTGTGATCATTTTACCATCTCTACCCCAATAACTCTTTTAATAAGTTCATTCATTGGGTCAGTTTCTCTTTTATGTGAGCCTGACTTATCTGGTACTTCAATTATCATTGGTAATGCTGTTGAACTAGTGTATTTTGTAATATCTTCACGTAGTTCATCACCAATTTCTTCAGTTGTGATAATGATTGAGTATCCATCATCTACTAACTGTTTTAAAGTAGTTCTTGCTTCATCTTCGTTATGTACAGGGAAACCGCTTTTGATTCCACCTAACATAAAACCAGTTACTGTATCTGGATCTGCCATTATAGCAATATCTGTTTTCATAATAACATCTCCTTAATTTCGGAACTAGGTACAACAGGTCCTCTTTTACTTCTTGCAATGATTTTAAGATTTTTAATTTCATCTTCTTTCTTATACATGAATCCGATTATAGGACCTATACCGAATGGTTTTTTCTTAAAGATATTTTTAGCCATATCTCTTTCGTATGAATCTAATGCTTCATCGAATACTGATATGGATTGTGTCTGGTTGTATTCAGGTATGTGATCTGCAACAACACTACCATATTCAGAACTTTCGATACTGCTTAATAAGGAATTCATATCTTCAGATTCCATAAATTCTTTAAGTTTCCATTCACGTAATCTGTATCCATTATTTATTACATATGGATTGATTTGTTCATATGAAAGACCATCTGCTTTTGCCCTCATAATGATCTTTATATTTTCAATATCGACTTTTGTTCCTATGTAACTGTGTAACATTCTAGTATTATCATCTTCTTGACTTGAAGAAGCTACTAGTACTTTTTCATAGTAATAATTGTCTAATGCTGATTCTAATGTTAATAAAGTTTTATTTTCATTATAATCAGGTAATGATTCTTCTAGAATTTTAGCATAAGGTGTACCTTCAAGAGCTACGATAATGTCTTGAACTGAATCTGCTTCAATTAATTTATCGTGGTCATCTTTTAATTCACCATATGGTACTAATAATTCACGAGTTTCTTCTTCATTTAATTTAGCTTCTTTAGCAATTAATACACTTTTGATGTTTTTAATATCCCATTGTTTTAACATTAAATTGAATGTAGGTTTTAATGTTTTAGGTGCTATTTTAGCTAATAAATCATAAGATTCTGCTAAATTTGCATCTAATGCTTGTTCAATTGGGTATTTATCAACAAATGGAGCATAGTCCCTTGTTCCTCTTAGGTAATTAGTTACTTCATCAAGACTTTCAGCTTCAGCTAATTCTGTGATTTGTTTTTCATTAAACAATTTACCTATTTTTGCTCTTACTCTTGAGTTAGGGTAAGTGTATGGATAATATTCCATTAAAGGTCTAAAGGTTATTACTACTACAACTGCTCCAATTACAGCAAGTACCATAACTAATAATGCAATGAATGCTTCAGGAGAAGAGAATCCGAAAGATGTAATTAAACCTGTAATGCTTTCTTCCATTTAAATTCTCCTCCTATAACTATCTAAATAGTTTTTTAGCAACCTCTGATCTTAGATATTTTTTATATCGAAGCATACGTGCTTCAATAGTGTTTTTAACTTCAATTTCACCATCAACGGTTTTTACTATTGCTCCACCAATAATATCTATTGGTTCACCAATGATGAAGGAAGTTTCGTTACCTGTTTCTTTAGTAACATATTCAGATACTTCGTCAATCATAGCTTTTACATTATCCACGTCATCTTCTCTTACGAGAATTTCAAGTTGGGATCCACCTACTTGTACTGAAGCATCTTTAACCATAGTTTTTAAAGAATCCACATAATTTGCGGAATTTTCAGATGCCTGTTTTTCAATTTTTTCTGATGCTACTCTGAAAGCTTTTTCGATTAATTCTTCACGAGATTCAAGTTCTTTTCTTCTTGAATTAACTTTAGCTTCTGAAATAATTTGTTGATATTTCATTTCAGCTTGTTTTTCTGCAGAACTTAAGATCTGTTGTTTTTCTTCTTCAGCTTTTAATTCACCAGCTGCACTGATTTCATCACATTGTGCGCTAGCTTTGGAGAGAATTTCATCAGCCTTTTGTTGAGCATCTGATTGAATGCTTGAAATTATTTTATCTGATCCAACGCTCATCTACTTTCCTCCAAAAAATATTATTTGTTAAAGGCATATGCCTTTAGATATTTTTTACTTATGCTCCGAGTATTCCACCGAATACTAATAAAAGAATAGCTATAAGGAAACCGTAGATAGCCTGAGTNNATAGCTGTAAATACTAAACCTTGTGCAAACATACTTGGTTCTTCTACAACTGCACCTACAGATGCACTTGAAGCGATACCTTGACCCATACCAGAACCAAGACCACCGAAACCAACTGCTGCTCCAGCACCTATTGCTACTAAACCTGATGTTACGCCTAATGCGGAACCTCCCATAATTCCTGAAAATACTAATAATAAGATAGCTATAAGGAAACCATAAATAGCCTGAGTTTCAG
This sequence comes from Methanosphaera sp. SHI613, assembly GCA_003266145.1. Taxonomy (GTDB): domain Archaea; phylum Methanobacteriota; class Methanobacteria; order Methanobacteriales; family Methanobacteriaceae; genus Methanosphaera. Next base: position 3,366 of record MVJJ01000169.1, on the reverse strand, counting down.
GAATAGCTGTAAATACTAAACCTTGTGCAAACATACTTGAATCTTCAGCTACTGCACCTACAGATGCACTTGATGCGATACCTTGACCGATACCTGAACCTAATGCTGCAAAACCTACTGCTACACCTGCTCCGATTGCAGCTAAAGCTGAACCTAATGCTAATTCTGCTGCCATGCTTTTTTCCTCCAATTATATAATAATTATATTGTAATCGTATGTAGTCAACATACTTAATTTATTTTAAGACTATATCTTTTGTTTGAATAATGCATTTAATATGTGAACAATCGAAAACACATATCCTCTTTTGAGGGATTATTCTGTTTTTAATAGTTAATAGAAAGTGGAGTTAATCCCATTTTCTAGTAATCCTTTAATCATAATTTAAATTCAAATTTTTAAATTATTCTTTTATTTTTGTATATATTCTACTTGCTTTGAATGGTGTGAATTCTGTACTGTCCCCTTCGTAGAAGTTTCCGAAGAATTCTACAAAGTGTAAACGAAGTGAGTGGATAAATGCTCCCATGGACTGGAATGCAATGTTGAATAAGTGTACTCCTAAGAATACAATAATACCAAGAACAATACCGACATAAGGTATCATACCGGTTAACATTTCACATAATAGGTTAGCAGTCATTGCTATACCACCAGTTGAAAGACATAATGCTAATAATCTTGAATATGATAATATGTCTCCAAGGAAACCAAATATGTCCATTACACCCATAGGTCCTGCACCATATAATAATACTAATAATGCAATTACGAACACAATACCAAAGATTGGTAATGAACCTGTTAGGACAAATATGATTATTGCTAATTCAATTAAAACCCAACAAAGTTGTCCACCGCATAATGCTTTGATGTTACCTCTTTTAACATTGTCTATGATACCGAATAAGAATGCGATGTTTAAGTGTATTAAACCGATTATTATAGCGATTATCAAAATGTTTTCAGGATGTGCGAATGCATTTATATCAGGTATAACTGTTGGTAACGGTGCATTAGCGTCCCCAAATATAAATCTAGGTACGAAGTCACCTATGAATCCACCGGTCAATAGACCTAATAGGATTGTCCACAAACCACATTGAAGTACGATTACTCCGAATGATTTGTATGTTTTACTGAATTTTCCCATTCCTTGATATAGAATAAATCCGACTATAGCCAATATGATTCCATAGAATGCATCGGTTAAACAGTAACCGAAGAAAAATGGGAAACATAAGGACATGATTATAGTAGGGTCTATATCTTTGTAGTTTGGTGTTGAGTACATGTTTACAAATAATTCGTATGGTTTAGCAAAACCAGGATTCATTTGTTTGACAGGAACTTTATTGTTTTCTATTTCTTCTTCAGTTGGATCTTCAGTTTCAATTACACTGTGTCCATCTGTAAGTTCGTCAATTAAAGATTTGGTTTCTTCAACCTTATCTTTAGGTACCCATGCCTGGAACATTTTAGAAGTTTCTGTTTCACCGAAGTATGAATAGATTTCTGTTCTTTCTTTTTCCACTTCTAACTGTTCGTTAATTACTAAAAGATGTTCTTTAGAACGTTGACCTATTTCGTCAATATCTTTTAAACATTGTTTTCTTTCGTTTTCTAATTCATCTAGTTTGCTTGAAGATGCTTCAATTATTTCATTGGATGTACCGCTTAAGTTGGTTACATCTAATTTTTCAAATTCTAAACGTCTAAGCACACCAGAGATTTCCTCTTCAAAGTTGCTTCCACATACAATTATTAGTGGTTTGTATGTTATGTCTCCACTTGTTGTGGTTGAACCTTCAGCAATTTCGAATTCTTGAGTTATTTCCTCAATCTGTGATTTTGCTTCACTTAGATTATCTACTGGTAATCTACCTGTAATTACACTGGTATATTTAGTGTTTTGTAGGTAAGCAAAGTCAATGTCAAAACTGCCTAATTGTTTTGCAACATTTAAAGAATCTTTATATTTTGTTTTTTCAGAACCAATTTCATTCATACGAGATTCAATTGGACTGAGAACATTATCAACTTTATTAATTATTTCTTCAGCCTTATCAGCTAATTCATCTGATGAAAGATTTTCAACGGCTTTTGGTTGAATTTCTTTAGGGCTGATGTATCCTTTAATAACATCCACTATACTTTGTGATTGCTCTGCAGATTTTAAAGTATCAATAATATTGTTACATTTCATTGATAATGATGCTATTCTGCTAGCAACAGGGTCTTGTTTAGATACTCCTAATCCTTCATATGCTTCATCTTCCTGGATTACTTCAGATAAGTCATCTATTTGAATGTATCCTTTTTCGTGAAGCGCATCAATAGTGGCTTTGGAGTATTTATTCAATGTTACTATGCTTAATTTTTGCATTCTCGCTGGCCTAAACATAGTCATCCCTTTATAATACAGTTTCGATTATTATTTCAGCTGCGTCATCTACTTTATCATGAGATCCTCTTAAGGATTCTCTGATATTTGCTTCAGATTCGTTTGTAATAATTACAGCTTCTTTACCGGCTTCTTCTTCTTTTGCTAAAATTATGTGTTTAGCTTGGTCTTCAGCTTCGGCTTTAGCTTTTTCAATTATTGAATCTGCATTTGAACGAGCTTCTTGGATCATTTCAGTTGATTTTTTATTTGCGTTTTCTATTGCACTATCTGCTTCAGATTCTGCTTGTCTGATAGCTGAAATAGTTTCAGAAATTGATGCCATTATAAATCACCCTTTAATATGATCTTTTTATATTTAAATTATATTATGTTAAAAAAATTTTTTTAAAATAAACATAATATCTCTTTTATTAAAAAATTTATTATCTATCTATAACTAACTAGTTATCACCTCAACATAGACATGAGAACTAATAATTTAACATAATAAGTTAGCCCAGATTATGTTAGACTTTTAATCAGTTCAAAAAATATATCTTATAATAATATATATTATCTCTTATTAGTTATATAATTATAGAATTTAATGTAAAAAGAAAACATTTAACAAAACAATATAGCCCGACAAGAACATTTAATATGCATGATAAACAGGAAAAAAAATATCTATAAGAAAAAAAATAATATTGGAAAAAAATAATTAGTTAAGATTAAATCTAACTATTGGTTTAGATAGATGTCTTCTGGCTTCTGTCGGAACTTCATAAAAACCAACTTCAACATCTCTTGGTAGGGGTTCTTTAATTTTAGAGGAATCTCGTATTTTATTTCCACACTTTGGACATTTAAATCCCTTATCTTTACCGGCTGATTTCATACGTTTTCCACATTCGCACAATGGGTTTACCAGTTTATAGTCGGAGGCTAACTTTACTAACTTGAACTTTTCAATATTTAA
>MVJJ01000016.1 GCA_003266145.1 Methanosphaera sp. SHI613 | reverse complement strand
TTGAACATTGCCAACACTACTTTTTAAACAATAAATACTAAAGGATTGATGATTCAAAACATTTTTTTGATGATCCAACACCTGAAGAACTGCTATAAAATGATATCATTATGGACTCGCATACTCAAGTTAAAGTGTATAAGACTTAAACTCTTTCAATGTATATAAAGTATGCAAAGACAAATATTTTCAACCAAATATCCACCAATCACATATAAAAAAAATCATTTTTAATCCAATCGATTAGAAAACAATCCCCTAATCTAGAACTACAATGAAAACTAAGAATGAACCTAAATATAAATATAAATATAAGATATCATATATAATTATCCACAAATGAAAATGGTGAATAATAAATATGAAAAATATTCAAAAAATATTCCTATTTGTTATATTGACAGTCATATTAGTGGGAATGTCCTATGCTAGTGACGTATCCAATGATACCACATCACCAGAAATCATGGAAGAATCCTCTAATCATGCAGAACATGAAATAACAAAGGAGTATAAAGCAAATAAAAAAGATGAGAACACAAAAACTCAGACAAAAACAATCGTAACCAGAAACAATGGTACAATAGGTGAAACACTTGAATTGAATGCAAAGGTATCTGATTCAAATAATAAAAAAGTGAATGAAGGATATGTACTGTTTAAATTAAATGGTCTAACCCTTAAGGATAATAAAAAGTTAACCGGTTCAAATAATCCACTAAAGGTAAATGTAATAAATGGCCTAGCAACGGTAAACGTAACAGCAGACCTAAGTATGAGATATGCACAGAACCTGACGGCGGTATACTCTGGTACAAATACATATGATTCCTCACGCAGCAACACGGCCAAGGTACAAATCAGGCAAAGAAATGCCTCATTAATCGTTACAAGCAATACCCAAAAAATAAAACAGGGACAGACACTGACAATCAAGGCACAAATATATGACACTACAAACGGTAAGAAAAGTACGAAACTAATCCCATATGAGGATGAATACGTATACTTTAAGGTAAATGGACTGACATTCAAAGACTCAAATGGAGACGTTCTTAAGACAAAAGTTGTAAATGGAGTAGCAACTACCAATTACACGATACCCCTAGGATTATCGGGAGTAACCGATGCACAGACGATGACACCTAAAAATCATACGATACTTTCCGGTTTTTATAACAAAAACTATCAGGAAAACATTAGAAACACCAGCACATTCCAGGTAGAAAGATCACCTATTACAATACGAATAGATTCAGTTACAATAAATAATAAGGAGCATAAGTTAAGCCTGGATGCCTCAATCAGGGATTATCTTGGAAACTATGTGTCAGGCCCCAACAAGTGCATAGTAAAAATAAATGGAGTAAGTCTTAAAAACGGTACAAAACCTTTATATTATTATTCTACAAACGGTAGACTAAACATCAAGAACACTCCCGTACCATTACAGGACAAATACACATCCTTGGAAGTTGTGACACAGGACAGACTGGCATATAAAAGTGCTAGAAACACGACGACAAAGTTCAACATAATCAAGCAGGACACAATTATTAATATTGATGCAATTGCAAAAACAGATTACAACAAGATTGTCACAATAACCGGTAGAATAACCGGAAAGGCTAATGAAAACCTTAACAATAAGACATTGACGGTTAACTTAAATGGCATTACAAAAAGGATAAATACAGACAACAGAGGCTATTTCACCTACACTAATCAGACAAATAAGGTAGGAAGCAATACTGTGACTGTTTTATTTAATGGAGATGACAACTACCTGTCAACAAGCAATAAAGCAACATTTGAAGTCATACATAAGCCAACTATTATTGACTATGAAGTAAATGATGTGAACTATAGTGATTATTCAGAAATTTGGGGAGTTCTAACAGATAAAGACCACAATGAACTTAAACTAACCAGAGTAATACTAAAAATCAACGGTGAAACATACTATACGAGAACTGATGATAACGGACAATTCCAATATTACTATCAGCCAAAAAATGCCGGAAAAAACAATATAACAATTACATTTAATGGAACAGAATACTACAACAGTGTAAGCAAATCAAAGACATTCAACGTATTTAAGAAAGAAAACAACGTTTATATAGATTCCTTACCTGAAATAATATCATTGGGAGATAACATGATAATATCTGGCGGAGTGATAGATAATCAAAATAACATAGTTAGAAACGTTAACGTAACTATAAAAGTAAACAACCAGAGATTCAACTTAAAAACAGATGATTATGGTTATTACAGCTTAAATTATAAACCAAACAAGGTAGGTACTAATACTGTGGATGTAAGCGTTATCGGAAATGAAAACTATCAGATAAGTACTGCTTCCAAAAACTTTACTGTGATGCAGACATATAATTTGACTTTGAACTTCTACAAGAATCAATCTGATGAAAAAATTGTTTATTATGATAGATTTGGATCATTCTATCAGTCAACTGATGGACAATGGCCACAAGGAGTATATGTATTTGTTGAAAACATATATGAAGGAATAGATGGACAAGCGGATAATTTACTGTTGAATGCAACATTTTACTTCAAGAACGCTAATGGAAATATAATTGCAGAATCGTTTACGGATTTTTCAGAGGAATGGTTATCTCATGAGTTGATATCCGGTTATACACCCTTAAAAGTAACAGTGACATATAGGAAAAAGACAGGTGATGAAAAATCATTATGGTATGACGGTTATAGATATAATCCAATAGCTAAAGAATGGATTCAGGAATATAATCCATATGAAAATAGTGGAGAGACATAATTTCCACCCCAATTTTTTTTTAAAAATTCAACATGAATGTATAATATTTCCCTAATTCTTCTATGAAAATAGCAACACATTCATCTAATGTAAATTGAAAATGAATTATTTTTATTAGTTTCCGATACCATCCATAGGATACAATCCCCTCAAAGTATCGTTTGAAAATCTATTCAAAAAAAAGAGAAAAAATGGATAATCAAGGTTATCCATATATTACCAAATCTGTTGAAGATACAGCCCTATCATATATCATGTTTTCAAATACTGCTGTTAATTCATAGACTGCACTTGAATATCCACTTGTTACAGTATATTCTAATGTTGCAATACCGTCAACGACATTTACATATATTAATTTTCCGTTTTCATCTTCAAGGGAGTTTCCATTGAGCTTGAAGGCTACTTTTCCA
>MVJJ01000087.1 GCA_003266145.1 Methanosphaera sp. SHI613 | reverse complement strand
AAATGCAAAATCATCAGAAACTGTTAAATATATCAGGTGATTGTAAATGGCATATGACGTACAATTTTATCCTGGGGAAAGTAAGATTGCAGAAAATCGTAGAAAACACTTAAACCCAGATTATGAACTTGAAATACTAAGAAGTATTGCAGATGACGATATAGTAAAACTTTTAAGTCACAGAAACCCAGGGGAAGGTTACAAAACAGTACACCCACCTCTAGATGAAATGGACTTTGAAGCAGATGATATGAAAGACTTCGTTGAACCAATCGACGGAGCTAAAAAAGGAATTCGTATAAGATACGTACAATTCGCAGACTCCATGTATAACGCACCAGCTCAACCATACGACAGAGCAAGATCATACATGAGAAGATTCAGAGGAGTAGACACAGGTACACTCTCAGGAAGACAAGTAGTAGAAATGAGAGAATCTGACTTAGAAGAAACCTCAAAATTATTAATCGAATCAGAATTCTTTGATCCAGCAAAAACTGGTTTAAGAGGAGCAACCGTACACGGTCACTCATTAAGACTCGATGAAAACGGTTTAATGTTCGACGCATTACAAAGATATGTATTTGATGAAGATGAAGGAGTAGTTAAATACGTAAAAGACCAAGTAGGTGTAGAACTCGACGAACCTATTTCAGTAGGAGAACCTTTACCAGAAGACAAACTTAAAGAAATCACTACTATCTACAGAAGTGACAACATAGGTTTAAGAGACGACCCTGAAGTAATCAAAGTAGTTGAAGAAATTCACTTCGCAAGAACTGACGGTGGTTATGGATTAGAAGTTTACAACAAAGATTTACAAAGTAAATTAGGTGGTAAATAATGGATAATGAGAAAAAATTATTCTTAAAGGCTTTAAAAGAAAAATTTGACGAAGACCCTAAAGAAGAAAACACTAAATTTTACTGCTATGGTGGATGGGAACAATCCGCAAGAAAAAGAGAATTTAATGAACAAGCAGAAAAAGCTATGGAAGCTCGTGGAGGATTACCATTCTACAACCCAGACATAGGTGTACCTCTCGGACAAAGAAAATTAATGGCATACCAAGTATCTGGAACAGACACATACGTAGAAGGAGACGACCTTCACTTCTGTAACAACTCTGCAATTCAACAATTAGTAGATGATATTAAAAGAACTGTAATTGTAGGTATGGATACAGCTCACGGAGTACTCGAACAAAGACTTGGTGTAGAAGTAACTCCTGAAACAATCAACGAATACCTCGAAACAATCAACCACGCACTCCCTGGAGGAGCAGTTGTACAAGAACACATGGTTGAAGTAGACCCTGGACTCGTTGTAGATTCATACGCAAAAATCTTTACTGGTGACGATGACTTACTCGACCAATTAGATCAAAGATTTGTAATCGACATCAACAAAGAATTCCCTGAAGAACAAGCTGAAATGCTCAAAAAATACATAGGTAAAAAAACATACCAAGTATCAAGAGTACCAACTTTAGTAGTACGTGCTTGTGACGGAGGTACAACCTCAAGATGGTCTGCTATGCAAATCGGTATGAGTTTCATCTCCGCATACAAATTATGTGCAGGGGAAGCTGCTATTGCTGATTTCTCATACGCAGCAAAACACGCAGACGTAATTTCAATGGCTAGTGCAATGCCATCAAGAAGAGCAAGAGGTCCAAATGAACCTGGAGGTGTAACCTTCGGTGCATTCAGTGATATGGTACAAACCAGCAGAATCTCTGACGACCCAGCTAAAGTAACCTTAGAAGTAATCGGTGGAGCAGCACCATTATACGACCAAGTATGGTTAGGTTCATACATGTCTGGTGGTGTAGGATTTACACAATATGCTACAGCAGCATACACAGATGAAATCTTAGACGACTTCATTTACTACGGTAAAGATTACGTAGAAACCAACTACGGTGGATTATGTCAAGCTGAAGCTACAACTGATGTAGTAAGAGACATTGCTAGTGAAGTAACCTTATACGGATTAGAACAATACGAAATCCCTGCAGCACTCGAAGACCACTTCGGTGGATCACAGAGAGCAGCTGTACTTGCAGCAGGTGCAGGTTGTTCAGTAGCATTCGCAACAGCTAACTCAAACGCTGGTGTAAACGGATGGTACTTAAGTCAATTATTACACAAAGAAGGTCACAGCAGATTAGGATTCTACGGTTACGACTTACAAGATCAATGTGGTTCTTCTAACTCCTTATCCATAAGAAGTGATGAAGGTCTTATCCACGAATTAAGAGGTCCTAACTATCCTAACTACGCAATGAACGTAGGTCACCAACCTGAATACGCAGGTATTGCTCAAGCACCACACGCAGCTAGAGGAGACGCTTTCGTACTCAACCCTCTCATAAAAGTTGCATTTGCTGATAAAAACTTATTATTCGATTGGGCTAACCCAAGAAAATGTATCGCAAAAGGTGCAATCAGAGAATTTATGCCTAGCGGTGAACGTGACTTAATCAACCCAGCTTTATAAGCATTTTCGATTAAGGAGATATGAAGGAATATTTATATATAAGGATATACATATATCATTATAGAGTTTCCAAGTAAACTTAAGTATAGTAATATATTCAATAATAGTTTATTAATGAATGTGGGCAAGACACGACCAGTATTACTGGGGTAAACTAGGTACGGTCTGCATCACCCATAATAAAGCTATTATATACTTTTACTGGGAATAAATTAAGGGATTATAATGCTACTTGGGAGTCATTATATTCCTTCATATTATTTCTCTATTTTTTAAAATTTTTATTTTCAGAATCTATTTTTTCAGTCAATTTCTCATTTTCAACTTAAAAACTAATGACTCTATATTTTAATTTATTATGTTGATATGATTCAATTTATTATTTATACAAAAAAAAGAATGGGGATTAGTTTAATATACATATTTTACGTCATGCTTGATTACTTCATCATCTTCACAGACTATTTCTCCCCTGTTGATGGTCATGATTGAATCTCCAAAGTATTCCATACCTTCAAATGGTGTGTATTTTGCCCGCGTATAGAATTCATCCACGTCTACTTTTCCTTTCTTGTTCAGGTCTATTACGCAGATATCAGCATCATAGTCCTCTTCAAGTTTACCCTTGTTTTCTATCTTAAATATTCTTGCAGGGTTAGTGCTGGTTAATCTGATGATTTCATCCAAGGATAGATTGTTTTTGTTTACCTGTGTCAATAGTAGTTTCATGGTTACTTCAAGTCCCGGTATTCCTGCAGCCGATGACCATGTATCTTTACTTTTTTCCTCCAGTGTATGTGGTGCATGATCGGTTCCTATACTGTCAAATCTGCATAAGTCAGCCACGCTTAAAGCATATTTTTTGTTTCTAAGAGGAGGATTTGTTTTTGCCTTTGAGCCATATGTATCATATATTGAGTTGTCCAGGAAGATGTGATGTGGTGTTGCTTCTATGCTAAGCTTCAGGTTCTCTTTGTATGCATCCACATATTTGAGTGTTTGATTACTGCTTATATGGCATAAATGCAGTTGCAGATTGTACTTTTTTGCATAACTTATTGCCTTATGAACTGATACCAGCTCTGCAATCTCAGATCTTGCCTGACTGTATGCCTTGGTATCTGAGTCGTTATCAGGATTTTTCTTGAGCTTTTCTGTATAGTATTTGACCAATCTTTGATCTTCACAATGCAAGCATAGAAGTTTCCCGGTATTTTCTATGTAACCGAACATCTCATCCAGCTGGTCATCGCTGTATAAATCCATGAATATCTTGAATGATGCCGGATTTTCAGTTAATATCTCATCAACATCCTTTTTGGATTTTACTCCTGCCTGCAATGCGAAGTCACAGTAGGATTTCTTAAGTGCAATATCCTTTTTTTCTTTGAAGTTTTTCAACGTATCTGTCTGTGGACTTGTATTTGGCATATCTATCACGGTGGTGTATCCTCCATGAACTGCAGCCATACTTCCGGTAGACCAGTCCTCCTTATATGTCAGTCCCGGATCTCTGAAGTGAACGTGGGGATCTATTAATCCGGGAATGACTATATTTTCCTTTATATCTATTATGCTATCACTGTTTAAGTCGGATTTATTCAAGGTTTTTGTTATCCTCTTTATTTTTCCATCTTCTATTATTATGTTCTTTATTTGTTTATCGGAAAATTTACAGTTTTTAAGTATTAAATTGTTCATGCTTCCACCTACTCTATTTTTTAATTTAGTTATTAATAGTATTTGAAACATATGTTTAATTAGATAGTTCAGGGTTAAGTGTATTCAAATGTCAATTGAAAAATATGTTGAAGAGATTTTACTTGAAGATAAAAAACAATTTTATAAAGACTTGAAGATGGATAAGATTGAGGTTGATGATAACAAAAATGTCATCCCAGTAATCGCTGATTTCACGGAGTATTCTCCTTTACATAACGGTCATTTATATTGTATGCAAGAGGCAAAACGTCTACATCCTGAAGGCTTATTTGTAGCTATTATACCGGGACTGTTTGAACGTAATGGTAGAGGATTACCATATATATTGGATCGTTACAATAGGGCTAAATTGGCAATCGGTGTTGGTGCAGATATCGCTATCGAAGGTCCCCCTATGGGAGTGATGGGTTCAGGACAGTATTCTCTATGTTTGTCATTGCTTTTTAAAACATTAAATGCCGACTACATTCCACGAGGATACATTAGTCAGGATGCGAAATTTAAAAATATATTGAACTACATAAATAATGGTAAGCCTGTAGCACCTAAACCATACAAAATTATTTCAATGGAAGATAAGAAGGTGTTGCTTAATGGAAAGCTAAGTAATGATGACTATGTTATCGTTTCATTAGCTAAGTCATTAACTAAACTTAATTTTAATTACAAGAATAAATTCATTTTTATTCCACGTTTAGAAAATGTTAGCGGTAGTCTAATCAGAGAAAAAATCTCAAACAATGATTTTGATAATCTTGGTGACATGCTGCCGGAATATACTATAAATACTTTAAAGGATGCTATTTCCCAATCCAAAGCGCCATTACATGAATACAGGGCAGAAAAGATATTGCTGGAGAATGTCAATTCATTTGATGAAGAGCAATTATCTTCCTTAACATTAATGGATGACAAGACGGTTGAAAATATTGTCAATAACAGGCCGTTTGAGGACATTTCAAGTATATTGGACAATATATCACAAGGATTCAGCACTCATCGTAAACAAAGAATATTGAGTGTATTGGAAACAGGTATTTTAAAGGATGAAATACATAAATATATAAATAACTATCCTCAAAAAATTAGAGTATTAGGATATAAAAATGAAGAAACTCTTAGTAAATTTAAAAATAATTTAAATAATAATTCAATAGGAGATAATAAGATAATATGCCAATAGAAGAAAATGATTTTATAAGATTAAACTACACAGGAAGAGTAAAAAGCAGTAACGAAGTATTCGATACCACATATGAAGAAGTAGCTGAAGAAGCAGGTATTAAAGTAGAAGGTAAAGATTACCACCCAATAGTTTTATCAGTCGGTGCAGATCAAGTATTATCCGCTCTACAAGATCAATTAGTTGGTTTAGAAGTAGGAGAAGAAAAAACCATAGAAATTCCATGTGAAGATGCATTCGGTAAAAAAGATCAAAGTTTAATCAAACTAATTCCAATGAAGGAATTCAAACAACAAAACATCAGACCAGTTCCAGGTATGCCATTAAGTTTAGACGGTCAACAGGGAGTAGTAAGAACCGTAGATGGTGGAAGAGTAAGAGTAGACTTCAACCATGCATTAGCAGGAAAAGACATCATTTATGAAGTTGTCGTAGAAGAAAAAATCGAAGATGACGTGGAAAAAATTAAAGGATTAATCGACGTATACTACGGAAACCCTAACATAAACTTAGAAAAAACAGATGTTGTAATAGAAGATGGTGTAGCTAAAATTACACTTGACAAATTAGCAGGATTTGAACAAAGAACCGTTCAAGAAGTTACTTTAGCAAAATTCCAAGTTTCAAGAGTTGCATATGAAAACATTGACTCCGTAAACAAGGTTCAATTCATAGATGAATATCAGGAAGTAGTAACACCTGAAGCAGATGAAACTGAAGAAGTACCTGAAGTATTAAATGAAGATGATGAATAATCTCATCACTTATTTATTTTTCAAATAAGACTATTCTTAAACTATGCTTTTTTTAATTAAATGATTTCGGATGTTACTTCTATAACCTTTTCACATTGAATTAAATCTTCGATAGTGTTGAGAACACTGCCGATATTTTCATTTTCAATTATGCATGTCAGCTGATTGTCTTTAACATAGCTTTCAATGTGATTTTCGTTATCAGGATATAATGAATTATAAGCTATTTTAGCTAATTCTTCTGTTTTATAGGTAAATACCATTTTTGTTTTTACATTCATATTATTTGCCTTGACATTTGTTGTATTAGTATATGTAATATGAATTAAATATACTAATTGATACATAAATCATTTAATTGGAATTTACATAGATTTAACATTTATTTGAAATAATCCATGTATTAATTTTTGCATGAAATTTATTAACACTATTTTTATATAATATCGATTACATATCATAAATTATTATATTAGATTACATGATGTATTGTAATTTAAATTCGTAATATTTTTAAGAAAATACTATTTATTGTATTATATTTTTACGATAATTTTTTTAATATTTTTTAAAATAAAAATATTTTAATGCTTAAATAAGGAGGAAAACAAGAATGGTACGTCCATATACAAGAAAAGATTATATTAGAAAGATACCAGCATCCAAAATTGTTCAATATGATATGGGAAACTTAACCGAAGATTTTCCATTACAAGTAACATTAGCAGTTAAAGATCATGCACATTTATCACACAATTCTTTAGAAGCTGCTAGGATTGCTGCAAACAGATATTTACAAAGAACAACAGGTAAATTAGGTTACAGATTAAAAATTAGAGTATACCCTCACCACATAGTAAGAGAAAATCCTATGGCAACCGGAGCAGGTGCGGATAGGGTACAGAGCGGTATGAGAGGAGCATTTGGTAAAGCAGTAAGTTCAGAAGCTTTAGTACGTGCAAATCAAAAAATCATCACAGCATACGTAAACGTTAAAGATTTCGAAAGTGCTAAAATAGCATTAAACAGAGCTGGAATGAAATTACCTGTAACATGCAAAATTGTAGTAGACAAAGGTAACGATTTAGTTCAATTTTAATTATCATTTTTTTAGATGATTTAAATAATATAATAAATAGTGGAATTTATTTCGATTATTTTTTTATCAACTAAAGCAAAAACATTTTCATTTAGATGTACCTTGTAATTAAGGGTTAGATTATAATTAAAGTTCTATTAAAATGTTTCTACTTATATATTAAAAATAATTGCAAGTTAATAATTAAAGAAGAGTGTTATCAATGAATTATGTTGAATTTTTCAAACAATTAGGTAAAGATGATATACCTATAGCAGGTGGTAAGGGTGCAAACCTTGGTGAATTAACAAATGCTGGAATTCCAGTACCACCTGGTTTTGTTGTAACAGCTGGAACATACCGTGAATTCATTACAAAAACAGGCATTGATGAAAAAATCAATGAGATGTTAAACGGTTTAGACATAAACAATACCAACGAGTTACAAAAAGTCTCTGATCAAATAAAAGACTTAATCATCACAACTTCCATACCAGACGGCATACAACGTATGATAATAGAAGCATACAACAAGTTATGCTTAGATGTGGATATAGAAGATGTTGTAGTAGCTATCAGATCATCAGCAACAGCTGAAGATTTACCTGATGCATCATTTGCAGGTCAACAGGATACTTATCTTAACATAAGTGGAATTGATGATGTAATTGAAAACGTAAGAAAATGTTGGGCATCATTATTCGAAGCAAGAGCTATATTCTACAGAGCAGAAAATGACTTCGATCATTCACAAGTTCTAATAGCTGTAGTTGTACAACAAATGGTTAACTCTGAAAAAGCAGGAGTAATGTTTACAGTAGACCCTTCAACAGGCGCTGAAGAAATGCTCATAGAAGGAGCATGGGGACTTGGAGAAGGAGTTGTTTCCGGTACAGTAACACCGGATACCTGCAGATATGATAAAGTCAACGATGAAGTAAAATCCTATCGTATAAACACAAAGAAAACCATGTTCACTAAAGACCCTGAAACAGGTAAGACAGTACAGATAGATGTACCAGAAGAAAAACGTGATGAAAGAGTACTTAGTGAAGAAGACCTAAAACAACTAACACAATTAGGTAGAAGAATACAGAAACATTATCAGGCTCCAATGGATACCGAATGGGGTATTGAAAATGGTAAAGTGTACATGTTACAAGCAAGACCTATAACAACACTAGACAATATAGTTGAAGTTGAAGAATCATCAGATGATGAAGAAAGAGTAATCCTAACAAGAGGATTAGGTGCAAGTCCTGGATTAGTATCAGGAACAGTCAAAAT
>MVJJ01000068.1 GCA_003266145.1 Methanosphaera sp. SHI613 | reverse complement strand
ACATAAAACAACAATTATGTATAATATCCTTAAGAAGAACAATATATACCAAATTAAAACGATACACAAGAAGAAATAAGTTTACAGATGAAGAAATAGAAAAAATATACAAAAATGCTAAAGAATTTACAGAAATATTCCATGAAAAAAGTTATAATTTAGCAAAAGAAAAATTTGAACAATACATAAATAAATATGATGAAATACCAGAAGTATTACAACAATTCATGAATAAACACGTAATCAATTTCATAGACAGATACTTATTATACCTTAAAGACTCTAAAATAGAAAAAACATCCAATAAATTAGACAACTACTATAGAAATACAGATCCAGAAATAATAAAAAACGTTACAAAACTAGAAATGGAATATTAAGCTATTTATATTACCAAATGGTTGATTGGACTGATAAAAAAGAAAAAGATAATTTAAGCCTATAAAACTTTACAGCTTCCTTTTTTTTAATCATTTTTCTCGGACAAGCTTTCCACTGACATGTTCAATATTCAACTTTAAAATTAACGTGTCGTCAATATACTTGTCTAGCTCATCCTGGGTGCTTACGCTATCAGGGAAGTATTTGTCACCGAACAACTCCAATATCCTGCCAATCTCTTTCTTATCAACCACTTTGCTAATCTTTCCAAAACATATGACACTTTTAAATGTAAGCCACCATTGATTTTCAAGTCGAATACCCTCATCCACAATACAAAAGGATACCTTGTCATGTCTGGTGACGCTGTCTACCTTATGGCCCTCCAGGGCACCGTGGAAATAGATGTTTCCATTATCATAAACATAATCCAATGGGATGGTATAAGGATATTCCTCATCTCCAAGAACAGCCAATACTCCTCTAGGTGATTTTTCAATGATATCCATGCACTCATTACTTTTCAATTTCTGATTATTTCTACGCATCGGTCTAAACATGGTGTTATATATCTAATTGTATATTAATTAAGTTAATTAATTTAAAAATAGTAGAAAGATAGATGTGAGTGTTTGTTCATGTCATCACATTCCCATCTTTATCATAAAGTTTTGTCACAACCTTTGCATTAGTATTGTATCCTACATGCTGGCCGCTTTTATAGTCAAACGAAAACTCCTGGTTGTTAGGTATCTGGAAGCACTCCGTATCCCTGTCATGGTTGATGTCATATACGAAGTTAAATCCTCCACTGCCCCATATTACAGCATCCGGTGTAAACATGCCACTATACTTGTTAAGATCATACTCAACCAGTTTGTGAAGTGTATAGTCATGTTTTCCCAGAGTATCTGCCTGTTCATCGTTCATGTAAAATACTCCCTCATCTGTAGCTATGGAGTAGGTATAACCGGAGCTACCGGCTGGAGTATCAATGCCATAGTAGCCAATCAAATCCTCATATCCTGCAGATTGCATACCTGCGGCACTTACACCTGAGACAAATAACGCAATTGTCAAAACAAATCCCATTAACATAAAATATTTTTTCAGCATTTTAATCAGCCCATTTATTAAAATTATTATTATTAACTATGGTAATTGTTATTTAAATGATTTGCTATTATTTTTATTATTGGGGTGACGGTTAATTATTGAAAGGGATAAAATTGAAAAAAAATAATTTGGGGGGGAGGGGTAAATTTAATTGTTTTCTGCTACAACTTCATCAATAGCCTTTTTAAGCTCATTTAATGTTTCATCATTGTTTTTTAATTTATTGAAGTTGCTTCTAATATTTTCTCTGTACCTATCTGTATTTTTAAGAAATTCATCCAGTATATCCTGGGTGATAATGTCATGATGTTCACCATAACCCAGTCTATCGAGGTATATAGCATTAAGTATCTGTTCAAACTGCTTATTGACTGGAATGCTCAAGATAGGCTTCTCAAGCTGCAGGGCCTCGGTGATAAATGAAAATCCACCATTTGTAATAACACAGTTGGCACTTCTGAAGTCCTCATACAACTGTTTTTCATTGAACTTTCTAAACAGGAGATTATCCTCTTTCTTATCCGCATGGAATCCGTAGATTATGAACTTCTTGTCCGGATTATTTTTTAGCAGTTCTATCAGTTGGCTGTTGGAGTCGCTGGTCTGATATACCAGTATATGATTTCCGACTGTTGACTTAAGATTAATTATCTCATCCCTGATTATTGGATTGACATACTTGGTATCCTCATTTTTAAGCTCAGGGTAGAAGTATGAATAGATAAGTGTCCTATCAGCCTTCTGTATAAACGCGTGCACGACGGCCTCACTGAATATCCTATCCTTAATGTACTTGTTTGGTGAGGAGTACTTGGCCTCAGTCAATACGTGCATATTGTCAATACTTATAAGGGGTATTCTCAGCAGATGAGATAAGAGGTTTGCATAGAACTCAAAGTCGGATACAATGATATCCGGCTTGAACTTCTTAGCTAACTTATACATCATGTTCATATTGTTTTTAAGGTCACTTGGAACATCTTTCATGTTATAGGCAAATGTCTTCTTGTTTCTGACACTATTGTTTTCATAAACAGTATTGAATCCGCCAATATAATACACGTTCTCAAATTTAGTGTTTAGATAATCATAAGCCCTGTCACTTGCAAATACAATCAGGTCATAGCCCTCCTTTATCAGGTATTCGATTACCACCGCACTACGGATGGCATGGCCCAGACCTTCACCACAAAGCGAATAGAAAATTCGCGTATTATGCTTTTCATGTTCAAAACTATAATCTAATTCTTTCATCGTTACCTTACGTCCCATCAACTGATAAGCAGTACTTTTAGCATACTTCCATGTTATGGTTTTCAAGCCTTCCTCCTTTAATCTGCGGGTTGAAATAAGAAGTCTTGGATTCTCAAGTACACGGAATCTACTAATCTTAGCCACCCTTTCTATATAATCCGTGTCTTCACCAAAGTCAACTGTCTCATCAAATCCGCCTACTTCCTCATGCAGTGACTTATAGGTTAACATTCCATAGCATCCTGCACCATGTGGCTTTATCGCCGATATCTTCTTGGTCATGTAATTGGCGAATTCATGTGACAATTCATTTATAAAGCCCTTCTCCATAGGAATAATCTGTGTAATTGCAATACCAAGGTTGTGAAGCTCGAACTCTTCAATGGCCTGTGAAAGGTAATCGTTGGTCAATACACAGTCCGAGTCTAAAAACAGGAGTAATTCACCTTGGGCAATTCTTGCACCATTATTTCTACCTACCGCAGGAAGACCGCCGTTGACAACCTTACAATTATATGATTGTGCTATTTCAACTGTCCTGTCAGTCGAATGACTGTCGGCAACTATAACCTCCAAGTCATCAAAGTCCTGTCTTCGGATACTTTCAAGAAGGTCCGGAAGGTAATCCTCTTCATTATATGTAGGTATAATAATACTGAGTTTCATAATAATCACGGATTAAATTATATATTACTATTTGTATGCTAAACTATTTTTATTTAATGTATTTTTTGTTTAATGAATTTA
>MVJJ01000021.1 GCA_003266145.1 Methanosphaera sp. SHI613 | reverse complement strand
TGTCACAATCAAGCATTTCTATAGCGCCATTTGCATATTCCACTTGGGGTGCTCCAATATTACCTATAATGGTTGCATGAGGTGCCTTATCTCTTACTATTGTAAAAGTATCGGTTAGTTCAGGATTAGTTATTCCTGCCCTTTGACTTCCTACACCCATAGCGATATTGGTGTTTTCAGTGGCGATTGCCAAACTTTCATTAATTTCCTTACTTGCTTCATGACCACCAGTTATTGCTGATATGATAAGTGGAGTATCCAATTTTTTACCTAGAAATTCTATGCTAGTGTCAATCTCATCAAAGTTTACTTCAGGAAGTGATCTGTGAATCAATTCAATATCTTCAAAACCTGTAGTGCGATGATGTTCTACATCATAATTCTTACAGATTTCCAAATGCTCTAATTTTCTATCTGATATCATATACTCCCTCCTATTAATTCGATTAATATAAATTAAAATAATTATTTGATAATAGTACCTTTAACATTTTGACCAGATACTGCTTTTTTAATATTGCCTTCTTTTTCAGCATTAATAATCTGTGACTGGATACCATACTCGGCAAGTTCTAATAATTCATTTATTTTACCTTCCATACCTCCAGTTACATCAGCCTGGTCTTTATTACTGGTTGTTGTTAAAAGAGTATCTTTAGTAACTATATCAATTAACTCAGCATCAGGATTTGTCTTAGGATTATCCGTATATATTCCATCCACATCTGAGGATAATATAACACGATCAACATCCAAATGTTTTGCTAGATAGGTTATTATCTGATCACCGGAGAGAATGGAATACTTGATATCACTATTTTTATCTAATACCGCATCTCCATATAATACCGGTACAAATCCTTCATCTACATATCGTTTAATTATATTCAAGTCACATTCATCTATTCGTTTGTTATTATTTATGATAAATGTTGATGGCTTGATACCTATTGCAGGAACATTTTTTTCATGCAGTTTACTTATTACTTTATAATTCAATAACTGAACTGATGCCTGGGTAAGACACATTCCCTTTTTTTTATTTTCATTATCTGAATTATCTTCTATTTTACTACCAATAGAATATTTCTTTGCATGAATATGACCAAATGATCCGGCACCATGAACAATTATCATGTCCTGGTTATAATCCGATATTTCTGTAGCTATTCTATCCAAGTTAATATCATCTATAGTTGGCTTATCCGCATCCTTTATTGTTAATGCACTACCACCTA
This sequence comes from Methanosphaera sp. SHI613, assembly GCA_003266145.1. GTDB lineage: Archaea > Methanobacteriota > Methanobacteria > Methanobacteriales > Methanobacteriaceae > Methanosphaera. The sequence continues at coordinate 8,801 of MVJJ01000021.1, read as the reverse complement.
ATTTAAGTATTATCATATTTAACCCTTATTTTTCTATAATTGATGCACATGCTCCATCAGTTGATAATTCACATTTAAATTTAGGGTACTTGTCATCCAATGAGTCATACACTTTATCAATATTGTCCGGACAAAATGCTATGATACATCCTCCACCACCACTGCCGGTAAGTTTGGATGCCTTAGCTCCATGTAATCGTATATTATAAACCATTTCTGATAATTCAAGTGTATTTACACCTATTGAATCAAGCAATCCCTGATTTATATTCATGTAATTAGCTAAGTGATAAATATTACCTTCTTCCAAGGCAATTTTAGCATCAACTGCAATCTGTTCCATTGCATCAAAGATTTTTCCTATTATACTAGGATATTTTTCATATTTTTGTCTAACAGATTCAACTAATTTTCCTGTATTACCACTTATTTGACAGTTTTGAACTATCAATGGTAGATTCATATTTACGTCAACATTATGTAGGTTAAATTCCTGATCAATATAAATTATACCTCCATATGTACTCATGGATGTATCGATTGGACTGGCAGCACCTTGAATCTTAATTTCAATGGAACGGGCAATACCTGCTATTTCATCTTTTGAATATTTCGTACCTGCATAAAGTGATACGGCATTTAATGTTGATACCGTTACAGCTGCAGATGAACCTAAACCTACTCCCAAGTACATGTTGATGTTGACTGTAATGTCAAAACCATTTTGAAATTCAAATAGATTAATTACTTCATAGATATAATCGGTAATCATCTTTTTATGGCTATCGATAATGTAATTTAATTTAGAATTAGTTAATTCATGTTCTTCTTCGTAGTTAATTGCTGGAACAACAACATGAATAATATTATCATTTCTTGATGTTAGTTCTACGTCAACACCCCTATTTATCGCAGCAGCAATAGCAGGTTTATTATGTACAACTGAATGTTCACCAAATAATATAATTTTACCCGGTGCAAATGATTTAATCTTCATTAATTACCTCCAATAGTCATAGGAAATAGTAATGTAAAAAGAATATATTTAATGAAAAATAATTATTTTATTATCTTAATAAGCATATGTAAAATGATATATAAACTGTATAAGAATATAAAAAAAGCCTTTCAATAAATTAAGTTTATTAAATAGAGTATTTTTCTAATTCATACTCATATTATATAAATTATTTAATCTAATTACAATACCTTATCCAATACACCAAATGGTATATCAGATACCCCTTTAAATGATTCTCAAAGTATAATAAACGCTTATACTCTTATGGAAAAAATAAATAATATACAATTATTTATCAACTGAGAATCTGTTATTATTATATATTTATAAAGTATATAATAAAGATTACTATTTTACTTGTAAATTAGAAAATATATTTTGAAAGAATAGATGGAAAAATAATTATATATACTCATTAATTGAACAGTATGTTTTAAAAATAGTAATTGGATGATATCACCTCCAATAATATTCTCGTATGCATCAACTTCATCCATTTAGCTGTCATGTATTTTCTTGTATAATGATATTTACTTTTTACAACGCAGTATACACCAACACCTCTATTTAAAAAAAAGTAAATTGAAAAATTAAATCATGACCTTCTAAGATTGAACATCTCTCTAAGCTCGCCATCACTCATTTCAGTAATGAACTGTTCACCACTTCCCACAGTTAATTGTGCAAGTTCTTCTTTGTCATGTATCATCTGGTTGATTTTCTCTTCAAATGTACCCTTCGTTATAAAACGATATACCATTACATTATCCTTTTGACCTATACGATATGCCCTGTCGGTTGCCTGATTTTCAACGGCAGGATTCCACCAGAGGTCATAGTGTATGACGTTGCTGGCGGCTGTAAGATTTAATCCTGTACCACCGGCCTTGAGTGATATGATGAATATCTTGCTTTGTGTGTTTTTTTGGAATCTTTTGACTAGTTCGTCACGTTTTTTACGTGAAAGTGATCCATGGAGGAAGAGTACCTCCTCATTGAACTTATCCTCTACCAATTTTTTCATGATATTTCCCATCTGTACATACTGGGTGAAGATCAGTACCTTTTCATTTGATTCAAGTATGTTTTCAAGGATGTTCATCAATGCCTGCATCTTACCTGAGTCGTCGACGTTGTACTTCTTGGATTTGCTATACTGTGAGGGATGATTACATACCTGCTTTAGTGATGTTATTAGTTTAAGTACCAGTCCTTTTCTTTTTATTCCCTCATTTGCATCAACTTCATCCATTGAGCTGTCAAGGATTTCCTTGTATAATGATACCTGCTGTTTTGACAGGTCACAGTATATGTCATTGGTTATCTTATCTGGCAAGTCCTTGATTATATTCTTGTCGCTTTTAAGTCTTCTGAGTATGAATGGCTGTGTTATTTGTTTAAAGTTTTCCAGTGTGTCCTGATTCTTTTCCTTTTCTATTGGCAGTATGTAATTCTGTCTGAACTGCTTTAATGTGCTTAAGTATCCCTTGTTAATAAAGTCAAATATGCTCCAATACTCAGATAACCTGTTTTCGACGGGTGTACCTGATAGTGCTATTTTATGTTTGGACTTTATCTTCTTGACTGCCCTTGTCTGCTGGGTATCCGGGTTTTTAATGTTTTGTGCCTCGTCAATGATTGTGATAAACCATTTTCTTTTATTGAACTTCTCGACATCCTTTCTTATTACGCCATAGGATGTTAAGTAGATGTCATATTCCTGTTTGGGAAACTTTCTTTTTGTTCCATGGAATATGTATGATGTCATGTTAGGTGTGAATTTCCGGATTTCTTCCTGCCAATTGGTAAGTAGGCTTGTAGGTGCTACCACGAGGACCTTTTGTTTGTCCAGGTATCCTTCATCCTTAAAGTGCTGTATTGCAGCGAGTGTCTGTAATGTTTTTCCAAGACCCATATCATCGGCAAGTATTGAACCGAAACCAGTGCTGATATTTTGCACAAGCCATGAATAACCTGTTTTTTGATAATTCCTTAAATTTGCTTGGATGTTATCAGGTATTGTTATTTCTTCATATTTGTTTATATTATTTAACATCATGGATAGATTTTCATCTATTTCCACTTGTGCATCTTTATATTCGCCTGATAGTAAAGCCTTGGTTAGTTCATGTTTATTTAACTTATCTGGTAATTTTTCAATATCTTTTATTAGTTTCTTGGTTTCGTCTTCATCAAGTATTACATAGTGATTATTGAGTTTTACCAAACCGCGTGATTTTAGAGCAAGTTTCTTAAATTCGTTGATATCATAACTGTTATCTCCAATATGTACTTTCCAGTCAAACTTAATTATGTCATTGAATGTAAGGTATCCTTTTTCATTCTTGGATGATTCGAGGTCCAATTTAAGTTTTGGCCTAAATATCTTCTGTAAGTCTTTAGGCAATATTATGTTTATACCAATTACTTCAAATAACGGCAGTGTATTTATGAAGAATTCTGAAAACTCATCAATATTAAACTCCATATTCTCATTTAAATCAATTGACTTATTGACTTGTGGAAATATTTCATTGATAATGTAGGTATCACTTAGTAATTGTAGTTTTAAATTAATATTTTTACATTCCTGTATAAATTTATTGATATTGGTAAGATTTCCATCATCAACACTGACTTTTATATCTACTGTAAATGAATCAAATTTTTCATCTATTACAAGATATAATTCATAATCCCTATTGGATAATACAAATTTAGAAAGCCATTGATTAACTAGCTTTTCATATCCCTGTTCACTAAATTTATCGAAGTACTGTTTTTTGCCTAAAAATAGGTTAAATACATTATATTGACAATTCTTTTCCAACTTTTTAGTCATTCCCCATCTTATAAAATATACATCAAATGCCTTTACAAATAAACTTACAATCGTCAATATCTGGTCTATCTTGGATAACTTTCTATCCTTATAAGTAACTAATTCATCAGGACATATCTGTACAAGTTTATCAAGGATATTACTAATTGTACTGTCAAATACTGCTGGAATCCAACGAATATAATAGGCAGATTCATTCACAAAAAATTCTGGAATCAATGCATGTTTCTTAATTAGTTCAATAGTAAACTGGAATATGAGATTATAAAACTGTATATCCATATTATATTTATCTATTGGACTTTCAGATAACTCTACAAAGAATGACAATAGATACTCAAATGATGAATTATTATCAAATGGACTTGGATTTGCTGTATAAATATTATCAATATCATAGTTTTCATTAATTTCAATATTAAATACATCCCATTGATTAGGTTTATTCCATTTTTCAATAAATTGCTTTTCAAACCATTCTGGATAGTCTTCCTCTAATTTTGGTCTTTTTTTAGAGGGATCCTCAATTATATTGAATATGTTGAATCCATAAAATGTTCTGGTATACTTATCAATTTCCTTTTTTGCAAAACGTTCTCTTGTGTTAACTAAGTTTTGCAAGATTTCTTTAAAATCCTTTTGATAAAACAATGGATTACTCTTTAGTAATGAAAAAATATTATTATTCAAGTCAGGAATTTGTGAAAAATCAAGAGATCCATCTATTATAGATGTATTTTTATCTTCATTGGTAAATAAATCATCAATAGTTTTAATGTTATCACTTGTAGTGTCATAGTCAAGTAAATCCAGTAAATCACAGTTTTGTAGTTTAAATACTAAAAATGGATCCTTATCAACCTCATGAGTTACCACATATAATAATCCTGCAACATGCTTACAGATATATGCATAATCAGGGCAATTGCAATGACATCTAATATCATCAACTGATTTTGGAAATGGATTAACACCTTTTTTTAGAAGCATTTCATGAAGTTCAAGAGGTAGTTGATGGTTCAGTAATGCCGATAGTACTGATGGAGAATCCTTAATTGTATCAAGAATAATATCTTTTTCTTGTTTTGTAAATTTGTCAAAACTTATCCAAGTATCATAATAGTCATAGTATCGGCCGGTAACTTTGGAAGTAACCTTATTATCCTTGATTTTAACATCGTATACTTTTCCTGTGTTTGCATAACTTTTACCTCGTGGTAAACGGTTGGTTAAATCAACACCCTTTAAAGCATTTAGCCATTCTTTACCCCAATTACTTATTCCATACTCCATAATTACACCATCTTATATATTTAATATGTTATATCTTTATAAAATAATTATTTTAATTATATTAACATTTTCTTAAATTCAATTTAAAAAATATTCTCACATCAAAAAAAAAACTAAATAAACTTCTTTAGTTATATTTTTTTAATAGAGAGTGCTTGAGAGTTTTTTCTAATAAAAAATTGTATTTTTAGTAATTTTAGATTATTATATCATTAAACATGTAAAATAATATTTAAGAAAAAAAAGTCAATAAAGTCAGTAAAAAGTATATTTAAAAGTATGCTAAACTAATGAAAAAAATAAAAGAAATAGAATAATTCTAACTTTCAAATTCTACTTTTTGGCCAATAATTCTAAGGCCAAGATACATTACTACCACACCTAACGGAATTAAGATATACCAACTGATTCCAAATCCTGCAGGAAGATAACCGAATACTATTGCAATCACTGCCACATATAGTGCATAAACTATCTGTGTTTGAACGTGACTTATATGATTACAGCTAGTTCCCATAGATGAAAGTATGGTTGTATCAGATATTGGAGAACAATGATCACCAAATATTGCACCAGTTAATACACCACTGGCTGATACAATGGTAAAGTTAATATCACCAACTCCTATTGCCCATGCAAGTGGAATGGCAAGTGGCATTAGGATACTCATAGTACCATATGCACTTCCTGTTGCAAATGAGATTACTGCTCCCAATATAAATATTAATGTAGGTAGAATGAAAGCTGGAATAGCATTACTTAAAATACCAACAAGATAATTTGCTGTTTGCAATTGACCAATTACTTCTCCCAAGGACCATGCTAATAATAGGATTACTCCTGTTAGTACAATTGTTTTCATTCCACCAACCCACTCGTCAATAGCTTCTTCAAGGCTTAATATTTTCTGGCCTGCAGCCATGACAATTGCTACAATTGAAGCCAGTAATGCTGACTGGAATAATGCTACTGATGCATCTGATTGTGATAGTGCCTGGAATATGCCCTCAAATGATAATGGGCTTGTTTTCATTATAGAAATCAATGTCTGATCTGTTCCTGCAAGTATAGTTGTATATCCACTCCAATAGAATGCTATTAGAGCTCCGACAATCAATGTCATGATAGGAATAATTGCATTCCATATTGATAATTTAGCTGTTTCTACTGGCTCAACATCCTCAAAGCTGGAAACTTGAGATACTATAATTTTTTCATTATCCTTTCTCTTACGTGCTTTAATTTCAGCATCTTTCATAGGTCCAAATTCATATAATGACAATGCAGATATTAAGACAAACAATAAGATAAATATATTATAGAATCGGTATGGAATTGTTTGAATAAATATTCCAAAACCTGAAATAGTATTTAATCCAATAGAATTAAATGCATCTGCTATCAAACTAATTTCCAGACCAATCCAAGTAGATATTATAGCAATACCTGCTACTGGGGCAGCTGTAGCATCAACTACAAATGCCAGTTTTTCCCTTGAAACTTTAAGTTTATCCATTACAGGCCTCATTATAGGACCTACAATCAATGAATTTGCATAATCATCAAAGAATACACATAAACCTAATAACCAAGTGAATACTTGTGCTTTTCTAGGAGTATTAGCTTTTTTTGCAAAGAAATTACCTAAAGCTTTAGTTCCACCCATTTTTGTTATTAATTGAATAATACCTCCAATTAATAAGCATTGTAGTACAATACCGGCATTCCAAGGATCAGCCATACATGAAATTACTTGAGTAGCCAAATCCAAAAATGCATTGATTATTGTTGATATGATATTAACATCATTAACATTGAGCATAAATTCTCCGACAAATACTCCCATAAATAAAGATAATATTGTATTTTTAGTTATAAATGCTAAAACTATAGCTACAAGTGGTGGAAGAAGTGTTAACAATCCAAATCGAACTGAGTTATCCACACCTATTGGAGTATCTGAAATCCATAAGGATAATACAAATAGTGCAATAATATATATAAATATAACAAGTCCCAATTTCACATTATCATTCATATATAACCTCCCATTTATTAATCAATAACTTATAATTTTTCTTATTATTGAGTTAATAGTTTAATCCTAAATTTATATATGATGTTTTTAATATAAAAAGATAAGATATCATAAGATATTTTAAAATATTAAATTAAGATTTTATCCGAGTAATTATAGAATCATCACTTATAAAAAAAATATTATTAGTAAATTTTAATAATTTTAAAATAGATAACATAAACTAATCAAATAATTAGATGATTATATGGAATTAATTTCAGTTTTTTTGATAGCTGTAGCTTTAGCTATGGATGCATTCAGTGTATCTTTAACCAAGGGATTTACACAAAAAAAATTAACATTTAATCAAATGCTTTATTATGGATTATTTTTCGGACTATTCCAGGCATTCATGCCTGTACTTGGTTACTTTGCAGGTGCAACAATTACTTCATTTGTAACAAGCATAGCCCCATGGATAGCATTTATATTGCTGTTAATTATAGGAGTAAATATGATACGTGAAAGTATCACAGGGGATGATGAGGAAATTACTGATGAATTTTCATTCAAGGAAGTTACCCTACTTGCAATAGCTACAAGTATTGATGCATTTGCTGTGGGCATAACATTTGCATTACTAAATACAAATATTGTACTCCCATGTATTATTATAGGTGCAGTAGCATTCTTATTTAGTATAATGGGCATAATAATCGGTAGAAAACTAGGAGATTACTTCGGTGATAAGTTTTTAATCCTTGGCGGAGTTATATTAATATTAATTGGTATAAAGATTTTGTTAGGATTTTAATCTTACTTTATACCATTACTTTTTTTAACATGAATAATTTAAATACAATCCTTCATATATTCTATAATTAAGGTGTTATAATGATTAGAAAAACATGTGTTGCAGGATTATTTTATGAATCAGATGATAACTTATTAAAACAAAATATAGAATCAATGTTTAAGAGCATAACTTGTGTAGACATAGATAATAAAAATAATATAAAGTCAATAGTTGTTCCACATGCAGGTTATATTTATTCAGGAAAAACCGCCAGTTATGCTTTTAATGAATTATCCAAAGAAGAGTTACCGGATACATTTATCATCATCGGACCTAACCATACCGGTATTGGTGATAAGTTATCGCTTAGTACTAGCGAAAAATGGAATACACCATTGGGTGATGTAGATGTTGATGTTGAATTTGCAAATAGATTAAATGAAGTTGATTTAAATTGTTCTCTCGATGAATCTGCACATATTCGTGAGCATAGTATTGAAGTAGAATTACCATTTATTCAATATATTGCAGGTAAGAATAATAAATCATTTAAGATTGTTCCTATAATAATAAAATATCAACATCCACAGATATGCAAACAATTAGCACAAAGCATATATGAAGTAAAAAAACAGTTAAGTAGAAATGTAATAGTAATAGCTAGTACCGATTTAACTCACTATGAAGACAGTGACACGGCAGAGTTCTATGATAAAAAAGTAATCAATGCAATAGAAAATATGGATAGTGACGATTTGTTCAAACAGGTTGTAGACTATGACATTACAATGTGTGGCTATGGACCAACCATTACAGCGATGGAATATTC